>NZ_JAUHUI010000019.1:0-99809 GCF_030418155.1 Pseudomonas sp. 2,4-D | reverse complement strand
GTGGCCAAGCTGACCGCGACCCCGTCGGTCACCGAAGGCGGCGAGATCACTTACACCATCACGCTGACCAACAAAGATGGTCTGCCGATCAACAACCACAGTGCATTGACCTTCACGCTGAGCGACGGCAAAACCGTCATAACCGTGCCGGCCAATGGCACCGTGGGCACTGCCACCGTGGCTGCCCCGGACAACGTCTACGTCGGTACCAACGACTCTGTGATCAAATCGATCGCAACCGTTGAAGGTGCGGATGTCGGCAAGTTCGAGCAGCTGACACTGGACAAGACCCCGGTAAGCACCGCCGTGACCGACGAACCCGGTACGGGAACTCCGGGCACCGGCAACCAGGGTGATGTCACTACCGTCGGTATTACCGGCACGACTTCTCTGACCGAGGGTGAAACCGGCCAGTACACCCTGACGCTGAGCAACGCGGCCAAGTCCGAAGTCACTATCACCCTTAGCTACAGCGGTACCGCCAATAACGGTGAGGACTTCACCGGTATCGCGACGGTGAAGATTCCGGCCAACAGCACAGGCACGACCTTCAACATCGCTACCCTCAACGACAAACTGGTCGAAGGTACCGAGAACTTCGTCGTGAAGATCGAAACCGCCACGGGTGGTAACTTCGAGAATCTGCAGGTCGATAGCAGCAAATCGAGCGTGACGACCACCATTCTCGACAATGACCACCTGCCGGTTTCGCCTGGCGGCGCGGTATTTGGCGTGGAGGACACCGATTACGTGTTTGCCTGGAGTGATTTCAAAGTCACTGATGCCGATGGCAACACTGATCTATCCGTGACCATTACCTCGCTCCCGGCCGCCGGCAACTTGCAGTTCTTCAACGGTACTGCATGGGTAAATGTGGCCGTTGGCCAGGTGGTCAGCCAGGCTGATATCACTGCCAAGAACCTGAAGTTCGTCCCGGCCCTCAACCAGTCGGGTGCGGACAACTACGGTGGTAATGGCGTGGGTAACCAGAAGGCTGACTACGCCCAGTTCAAGTTCAAGCCGAACGATGGCACCAACCTGGGCAGCGAAGTGACCATGAAGGTCGATATCAGCCCGGTTGCCGATAAACCGACCCTGAGCTTCGGCAGCGCCGATATCGAGTCCAAAGGGCTGACCAAGGAAGTCTGGGCCAGCCTCAAAGGCCTGGGTACTGGCGGCAACGGCATTACCGGCGAGGATCTGAAGACGGTCTTTGCCAACTCCGGCAGCGCGAACTCCAGCAGCACCACGACCAACGTGCAGTCCGATGGCAGCGTCACCGCTGGCACTGGTTCGAAAACGTCGGGCCTGATCTACCTGGAAGCCGGCAAGGTCTATACCTTCAGCGGTTCGGCCGACGACAGCTTCGTGGTCACCATCGGTGGCAAGACTGTAGTCACGGCCACCTGGGGAGCCGGTGGCGGGGTTTCGGGTACCTTTACCCCGAATACCAGCGGCTACTACCCGATCGAGGTCTACCATGCCAACCAGTCCGGCCCAGGCAGCTATGACCTGAACATCCAGGTAGGCTCCGGTACCGTTACCGACCTGAGCAGCTCGAACGTCAAGATGTACCAGAACGTTACCGAGATGGCGAACGCAGGCCTGGGTGTGTCCGACCTGCACACCGTGAATGGTCAGAGCTACTACGACGGCTACAAGCTCAACGAAGGGCCTGAGGGTGGTTCGGTGAAACTGGTCGGTATTTCCACCGCCCTGACCGACACCGACGGCTCTGAAAGCCTGAACGTGACACTCAGCGGTATCCCGAAAGGTACCGTGTTGAGCGATGGTGCAGGCCACACGGTCACGGTCGGTACTGCCCCGGTCGATGTGACAGGCTGGAAACTCAGCAGCCTGACGCTGACCCCGCCGGCCTATTACAAAGGCTCGTTCGACATCACGGTCACCTCGACTGCCACCGAAAGCCTGGGCGGCTCGGCCATCACCACCGGCAAAATCCCGGTGACGGTGTACGCTGCGACCTACAAGGCCAGTGTGGGTACCTCGGGCAATGACACGATGACCGGTAGTGAAGGCAACGACATCATCGTCGCTGACGTATCCGGGCTGAACGTGGTTCAGGGCAAGAACTACAACATCGCCTTCATGGTCGACAGCTCGGGCAGTATGAGCGACAAGTCGATTGCCGACGCCAAGACGCAGTTGGCCTCGGTGTTCAACACGCTCAAGGCCAGCCTGGGCTCGGACACTTCGGGTACCGTAAACATCTTCCTGGTCGACTTCGATACCCACGTAAACAAGAACGTGGCAGTGAACCTTGCCGACCCGGATGCTTTGAGCAAGTTGCAGGCGGTATTGAACTCGATGGTGGGCGGCTACTACGGTGGCGGTACCAACTATGAAGACGCGTTCAAGACCACGTCCAACTTCTTCAACAGCACCATGGCCACCAGCAACAAAGGTGCGGAGAACCTGACTTACTTCATTACCGACGGTAAGCCAACCTATTATCAGAGCGATGAGTCCACCAACCCTAGCCTGTGGAAGAATGGCAAGAGCCTGGATGATGTAGTCAACGTCAACAACTACAAGATGGGTGACACGTTCAGTGCCTGGGCCGACGCGACTCACAAGGTCGAGATCAGCAGCAATGGGGTGGTCAAAGTGCTGACCTATACCGAGAACCGCCGAGGTGAGTTGGTGCTTGACTCCACCAAGACGGTCGGCACCCTTCATGCGCAAGGTGATGGAACCTATGAGCTCTCCAGCCTGGGCGGTACCGGCTACGCGGATTACTGGAACTTCGTCTACTCGGCCGCAGGTTCTACTGAAAGTTTCGCAGTATTGGGCGGCACCAATGGCTTGAGCAAAGTCCAGGCTATCGGCCTGAACAGCGATGTCACGCTGAACGATCTGAAACCGTACGACAGTGCCGGCAAGCCACAGACCAATATCGACCCGTCCGATTTGGCCAAGGCGATTCTCGGTCACTCCGAAGCAACGGTGCCAGGTGCCGACACCATTGATAGTGGTAATGGCAACGACATCATCTTCGGTGACCTGATCACCCTCAACGGTGTTGTCAGCGAGGGCTACCAGGCTCTGCAGACCTACGTCGCGCAGAAGAGCGGTGTTGAAGTCAGTGCGGTAACCACCAGCAATGTTCACCAGTACGTCACCGAGCACTACACCGAGTTCGATATCTCCGGTGCCAAAGACGGCAATGACATCCTGTCGGGCGGCAATGGCAATGACATCCTCTTCGGCCAAGGTGGCAGCGACACGCTCGATGGTGGCAAAGGTAACGACATCCTGCTGGGCGGTACTGGCAATGACACCCTGATCGGTGGCCAGGGCGACGATATCCTGATCGGTGGCAGCGGTGCCGACACCTTCGTATGGAAGGCTGGCGATATCGGTAACGACGTGATCAAGGACTTCAACAAGGCCGAGGGTGACCGTATCGACCTGAAGGACCTGCTGCAGGGCGAGAAGGGCAGCACCATCGACAACTACCTGAAGCTCACCACGGTGGAGGGTACGACCACGTTGCAAGTCAGCAGCGAAGGCAAGCTCAACGCCGAAGGTGGTATCGCCAACGCCGACGTGACCATCAAGCTGGAAGGCGTCAACTGGTCCAACCAGACGATCAACTCGTTGATCAGCGGTGCCGATCCGACCATCATCATCCACAACAAGGACAGCTGACAGACCACCGGGGCCGCACAGCGGCCCCGGCTCTTTCCTGCCACCCGCCAACAGCGCATACTCTGGCGCCGGGCCTGCGCGCCCGGCGATCTTTGCCTATGCTGCTGTCTACCAACAAGGAAACAACGTGACGAGGGACATCGCCATGTTCTACGTGCAACGCAACGCCGCCGGCCAGTTGCTGCGGGTGGAAGCAGCCGCGTTTGATCAGTTCACCGAAATGCTCCCTTCAGACCATGCCGATATCCAGGAATGGTTTGCCGATGATGTCGTGGAAAACAGCCTCAACCAGCTCAAACAAAGCGACCTGGACATGATCCGCGTGCTCGAGGACCTGATCGACGTGCTGACCGCCAAGGGCGTGTTCAAGATCACCGACCTGCCCGCCGGTGCGCAGGCCAAGCTGCTCAACCGTTCCACGGCGCGCAAGGCGCTCAGCAGCCTCAACAACCTGATTGACGAAGAAGAGCAGGGCGGGCTGATCTGACTGCAGGCGGTCCCCGCCGCAGGACAGTTATATGGTTGTACTTCAAGGGAATCTGGTGCTTGCGGCCTTGCCGTCAATCAAGCTGTGTGCCGGGTTGGCGGTGGTGATCCTGATCGGTCTTCTGGCGGAAGGGCTGGTGTTCAATAACCTGGAGGGGTTGACCGTGCTGCGTTGGGAGACGCCGCGTGGATGACCCGCACAAGCACCGAAGCGGTAAATCAAACTTATCAATATACGCCAGCCCCTCGCGCAGGTCCCCGCCACGGAGCAAAAGGTTGGGCTGGTTACATACGTATGCTGAAGCCGTCATCTTCAGAAACATTGAAAATGGATTCTTAAATGCAGCTGTCTAAACTTTATGTGCAAGGATAAGGAAAGATTCATGGCTCTTGCCGGATAACACTTACATTAAATTCGTCGTAATGCATAGAGTCGTGTATGCTAGTCATGTTTTTAATGGTATTTATTGGGGCTTCATTTAGATCGCCTGCCAATTTTTTTATGTGATTAGCATAGGCGGATCTGGACGGTATGCCCGTAACGGTTGTTGTGCCTAAATCGTGTTTGATTGCCATTGCCCACATTGATGCGGCTACAAGGTCTATGTAGTCATTTTGATTTTCTAGCATGCTGTTCTGAATCGAAGTGATTAGCTTTTTATGAGAGTTTATTTGGTTTACGACAGGTTGAAGGTTTGGATATGGCGGGGTGTCAATCGCTTCTGTATTGATCCCTTTTCTTTGTGCGGCAGTCTTTGCTTCGAGGCGGGCCTTCCGTTCATTGTAAGTCTTGAGCTTGTCAGTAGCTTTTTTAAGTAATTTTAGTGTGGGGCTAGAGGGACGAGCGCTTTTGTTAGAAACTTTACCGTGCCCGCTCGGGTCCGAGTGGTTTAGTGGGTCATTTTCACAATAAGCGTAGGCATTGAGACCGCCAGCGCCAAAGGGGCTCCAGACATCAGGAGTGAAAAAACGCATTAAAGACGAGCTGAGCAATCTGTAACTGCCCAGCAAATAGCAGTTCATCGAGGCTTCGGGCAACTGCCCATTAAATCGCAATCGACCACTGCTCTGAAATCGTTCTTTAGTGTAACCATATGGCGTATAGGCTAGGTTCACTAACGCGTTGGCATTTTTTGTGCGGATGACACTCCCGCTTGAGTCATCACCCGGTAAAATGGCGTAAGGTTCCCTCCCTGGCGGGAGGAGCTGTTCGCTGATGAGCTTTCTGTTGGCACGCAATGCCATCCAGGCTTCGTCTTGCGTCAACAATGTGCACAGCTGTTGGCCTTGATAGAAACGCCTGAGAATCTGGTCGCGACGTGACATTGTTAATCTCCTGTGATTCGGTAGGGCTGTAAAGACAGCATGGATGCAGACGCCATTTCGAACAACTGGTAAAAATACCAGTTTCAATGCGCAGGAGAGTAAAGCTCTTGGTGAGAGTGAATTGCTGCCGAACTTAGATTGTTTGCAGTCTTGTGCTCAAAATATTGAGTAGCTGAAATACGGTAAGATGTAGAACTAATTTGTAATCCTGTTTACACCTCTTCGTGGGAAAGCCCGCGTCTATAAGAATAGGATCAACTTGTGTAGGCGCGGGTTTACTGGCGAAGAGGCCGGTACAGGCTACAAATTCTGGTACTGAGCTGCCGCATTGCTCAGAATCCTGCCAATCTCTTCCCGCAAGCCGGCAGGCTGCTCTACCACCACCCTGTCCCCATGGCTCAACAGCCACCAGCGTAATGGCCAACCGTCACTTACCGTGCCGCGTAATCGATGCCCATGCTCCAGCGCCGTCAGTTGCATGTCGCTGCTCAACGGCGCATCCCGCAACTGCCGCGCCAGTGCATCGCTGATTCGCGCCACCAGCTCCACGCCCTCACCCTGCGATGGCTGCAATGCATCCCCTCGCAGATGTGTCAGCAAGTCGAAATTGCCGCGCAATTCGCCCACAGCACTGGCCGACCAGTGCCAACCGAACGGAATGCTCTTGTCATTGCGCTCCAGCGGGAATATCAGCGAAAGCTCGTTGAGGTCACGCTCGACAGTGCGTTTGCTGACCGTGAAGCCCACGTCACGCAGGCGCCAGACCAGCTCGGCGCTGGTTATGCCTGGGGAACGGCTGGGCAACTGGCGCAGCAGCGCCCACTGTCGGCTGAGGGTGGCGCGAGTGGTGGCGAACGGCAAAAGATAACGTCCTTGTCTAGGCTTGCCGCAATAGGATGGCGGCATGCGAGGGGCATGGCAATTGGCCACAGCCTGCTCAGATCAAGGAAGTCGCATTTGGTTGCCTCGTGCCGAATCGTTCGCGACAGGTTTTGACGTGACATCACGCAGAATCACGCCTCATCACAGCCGAAGGTTGGGGTTGTGCGTCGTTCAATGAGGATGAACATGTCTGTTGCCAGCAATATCCATTCGCTACTTGCCCGCCTTCTGCCCGAGCGGGTCATCGCCCCTCCTGCCCCGGCAGGAAGGCGACAGCGGCTGTTTTCCGGTGTGGGCTTGCCCAGCCAGCGGTCGCTGCTGGTCAACCGCCTGGATGAGGCCAACGACCTGCAGGCGGTGTATGTCGACCTGCGTCGCCAGGCATTGCAAGGCAGCGTGTCCGCATTGAACGACCTCGGCTGGATCTGGCTCAACGGCAAGTACTGGCGGGCCGATACCGTGCTGGCCGGGCACCTGTTGCGCATGGCGGCCCTGCAGGGCAATGCTGCTGCCTGGTTCAACCTTGGCCAGCAGCACTACTTCGGCAAAGGCATCGACCCTTCCTATGTGCAGGCGGCGGAGTGTTACCGGCAGGCCTTCGACCGCGGCATGCTGCATGCCGCCGCCGCACTGGGTGACCTGTACGAGGAGGAGGTGTGCGACGGTGACCTGGAATGGCAGGTTGACCTGGTGCAAGCCTATCAGTGGTTCTTGCGTGGCGCCGAACAGGGCGAGGCGCGTTGTCGTTTTGAAGTGGGCTACCGGTTGATGCATGGGCTGCACGTAGAGGCCAACCTCAAGGCAGCGCTGTACTGGCTTGAGCTGGCGGCAGCGGCGGGGGTGGTGCAAGCGGCAGAGGAGCTGGCGGTGCATTTCAGCAGCCGTGATGCGGTGCGGTATCAGGAGTGGCGGGACCGGGCGGTGCAGATGGGCAGCACATTGGCCTTGACCATGAAGCTGGAAGACCAGATCCATCCCTGAGTATGTCTCTTCAGTGCTGACTGAAAAATGAACAACATTTAACCCAGGCTATCCGTCGCCCCCTGTTGACGACAGGGGGATGTCGGGGCGTATATTGATAGTTAGCAAACTATGAATATATTTGGTTTTCTTCATGTCCCTTGATTTCCTGCGCCTGCAAGTCAGCAGTGGCCTGGTAGTCGCTGCCCGCCACTGGCGGCGCATCTGTCATACCGCCTTGACCGGCTACGGCATTTCCGAGGCCTGCGCTGCACCGCTGCTGATGATCGTGCGCCTGGGCGACGGCGTGCACCAGGTGGCTGTTGCCCAGGCCGCCGGGCTGGAAAGCCCGTCGCTGGTACGCCTGCTTGACCAATTGTGCAAAGCTGGCCTGGTGTGCCGCAGCGAGGACCCACTGGATCGCCGCGCCAAGGCACTAAGCCTGACCGCCGAAGGCCGTGCCCTGGCCGAAGCCATCGAAGCCGAACTGGTGCGCTTGCGCCGCGATGTGCTCGGCGGTATCGATCAGGCCGACCTGGAAGCTGCCTTGCGCGTGCTTCATGCCTTTGAGGCTGCCGGCCTGGGCAGTGCAGGCGGGGTGGCATGAACGGCTTCTTCAGCTCCGTCCCTCCGGCCCGTGACTGGTTCTACGGCGTGCGCACCTTCGGCGCGTCCATGATTGCCCTGTACATTGCTTTGCTCATGCAGCTGCCGCGCCCCTACTGGGCCATGGCGACGGTGTACATCGTCTCCAGCCCCTTCGTCGGCCCGACCAGCTCCAAGGCGTTGTACCGTGCCGTCGGCACGTTGCTCGGCGCTGGCGGGGCAATCTTCCTGGTGCCGCCGCTGGTGCAGTCACCGTTGCTGCTGAGCATCGCCATTGCCCTGTGGACCGGCACCTTGCTGTTCCTTTCGCTGAACCTGCGCACGGCCAACAATTACGTGCTGATGCTGGCCGGTTATACCCTGCCGATGATTGCCTTGGCTGTGGTGGATAATCCGCTGGCAGTGTTCGATGTGGCTTCTTCTCGCGCGCAGGAAATCTGTTTGGGAATCGTCTGCGCGGCAGTCGTCGGGGCTATCTTCTGGCCACGTCGGCTGGCGCCGGTGGTAGTCGGTGCCACCGGAAACTGGTTCACCGAGGCGATTCGCTACAGCGACACATACCTGGCCCGCGATGCCAGCGCCGACAAGGTCGGCGGTATGCGCGGAGCGATGGTCACCACCTTCAACTCGCTGGAGCTGATGATCGGTCAGCTCGCCCACGAAGGTGCTGGCCCGCATACCCTGAAGAACGCCCGCGAATTGCGCGGGCGGATGATCCATCTGCTGCCGGTGATCGACGCCCTCGGCGACGCACTGGTAGCCCTGGAAGGCCGCGCCCCGGCCCAGTTCGCCCAGCTTCAACCCGTGCTTGAAGCCGCTCGTGAATGGCTCAAAGGCACTGCCGACAGCGCTTCGGTAGCGCACTGGGTTGCGTTGCACGAGCAGATCGGCCGCCTGCAGCCCGCTACAGCCGCCCTCGATCAGCGCGCCGAGCTGCTGTTGTCCAACGCCCTGTACCGCCTGACCGAATGGGCCGACCTGTGGCAGGACTGCTGCACCCTGCAGCACGCCCTGCGTACCGATGATGCCAAGCCTTGGCGTGCGGTGTATCGCCACTGGCGGCTGGGCCGCCTCACAGCGTTTTTCGACCGTGGCCTGATGCTGTACTCGGTAGCCTCCACGGTCCTGGCGATCGTGGTCGCCTGCGGCCTGTGGATCGGCCTGGGCTGGAACGACGGCGCCAGTGCGGTAATCCTCGCGGCAGTTGCGTGCAGCTTCTTCGCCGCCATGGACGACCCGGCACCGCAGATCTACCGGTTCTTTTTCTGGACGCTGATGTCGGTCATCTTCTCCAGTCTGTACCTGTTTTTGGTACTGCCCAACCTGCACGACTTCCCGATGCTGGTACTGGCCTTTGCCGTGCCGTTCATCTGCATAGGTACCCTGACCGTGCAGCCGCGCTTCTACTTGGGCACCTTGCTGACCATCGTCAACACGTCGACCTTCATCAGCATCCAGGGCGCCTACGACGCCGACTTCTTCACCTTCCTCAACTCCAACCTTGCCGGCCCCGCGGGCCTTCTGTTCGCCTTTATCTGGACCCTGGTGATGCGCCCGTTCGGCGTGGAGCTGGCGGCCAAGCGCATGACCCGCTTCGCCTGGCGCGACATCGTCGAAATGACCGAGCCTGCGACCTTGGCCGAACACCGCCAGGTTGGCGTACAGATGCTCGACCGCCTGATGCAGCACCTGCCACGTCTGTCGCAAACCGGCCAGGACAGTGGTGTGGCACTGCGCGACCTGCGCGTGGGGTTGAACCTGCTCGACCTGCTGGCGTACATGCCGCGCGCCGGCCAGCAGGCTCGCGAGCGCCTGAACACTGTGGTCGAGGAAGTCGGTGCGCACTATGCCGCCTGCCTGCGTGCTGGCGAACGCCTGCATGCCCCGGCCGCACTGCTGCGCAACATGGAACGCGCTCGCCTGGCGCTGAACCTGGATGAGCTGTACGAGCGCGGCGATGCCCGCACCTACCTGCTGCATGCCCTGAGCGGCCTGCGCCTGGCGCTACTGCCGGGGGTGGAGGTGATGCTCGAACCCGCCGAACAACCGCAACTGCCCCCCGGGCTCGACGGAGCGCCCTTGTGATTGGTGAACTGGATATCAGCGGGGTGTTCCTGCCCACGCTGCTGGTGATGATGTTTGGCACCTACCTGCTGTTCCTGGGGGTGCACGCGGTGCTGGTGCGCCTGCATTTCTACCGCCTGGTCTGGCACCGGGCGTTATTCAACGTTGCCCTGTATGCCGTGCTGCTCGGCGCGGTGGACCACTTTTGTCGAAACCTGATGCTGCCATGAAAAAACCTTTGC
Organism: Pseudomonas sp. 2,4-D; assembly: GCF_030418155.1. Classification (NCBI taxonomy): domain Bacteria; kingdom Pseudomonadati; phylum Pseudomonadota; class Gammaproteobacteria; order Pseudomonadales; family Pseudomonadaceae; genus Pseudomonas; species Pseudomonas sp. 2,4-D. Next base: position 89,571 of record NZ_JAUHUI010000019.1, on the reverse strand, counting down.
TGACCTTGGGCCGTGTGGTCCTGACCTTGCTGGTAGTGACCTTCGCCGCCGTGCTCGTGTGGCAGATGGTGGTCTACTACATGTTTGCCCCCTGGACCCGTGACGGCCATATCCGCGCTGACGTGATCCAGATCGCCCCCGATGTGTCGGGATTGATCCAGAAGGTCGAGGTGCGCGACAACCAGACCGTCAAACGTGGCGACGTGCTGTTCACCATCGACCAGGACCGCTTCACGCTGGCCCTGCGTCAAGCCAAGGCAACCCTTGGCGAGCGCCAGGAGACCCTGGCCCAGGCTTCCCGCGAAGCACAGCGCAACCGCAAGCTGGGCAACCTGGTGGCCGCCGAGCAACTGGAGGAAAGCCAGTCCCGCGAGGCCCGTGCCCGTTCGGCCGTCAGCGAGGCGCAAGTGGCGGTCGATACCGCCCAGCTCAACCTTGACCGCTCGGTGGTGCGCAGCCCGGTAGACGGCTACCTCAACGACCGCGCGCCGCGTAACCACGAGTTCGTCACCGCTGGCCGCCCGGTGCTTTCGGTGGTCGACAGTGCCTCCTACCACGTCGACGGCTACTTCGAGGAAACCAAGCTGGGGGGTATCCATATTGGTGACGCCGTGGATATCCGCGTGATGGGCGACAATACCCGCCTGCGCGGCCATGTGCAGAGCTTCGCCGCTGGCATCGAAGACCGCGACCGCAGCAGTGGCGCCAACCTGCTGCCCAACGTCAACCCAGCGTTCAGCTGGGTACGCCTGGCCCAGCGCATTCCGGTGCGCATCGCCTTTGACGAAGTGCCGCAAGACTTCCGCATGATCGCCGGGCGTACTGCGACGGTGTCGATCATCGAGGGCCAGCGCCCATGAAACAGCTGATCCTGGCTGGCCTGTGCCTGTCGCTGGGGGCCTGCATGATGGTGGGGCCCGACTATGAGGTGCCTGGGGATGCGGCCGTGCAACGCAATGACCTGAACGGCCCGCTGCGCCAGGATGCCGACAGCGTCGTGTCGGCGCCGGTCCCCGAGGACTGGTGGCAGCTGTATCAGGATCAGCGGCTGAACGAGCTGGTGCGTCAGGCGCTGAGTGCCAACACCGAACTGCGCGTGGCGGCAGCCAACATCGCCAAAGCTCGCGCTCAGGTGGAGGTGGCTGAATCGCAAGGCGGCTTCAACGGTGGCGTCAAACTCGGCGCTCAGCGGTTGCAGGAGTCGGGCGAAGCCTTCCTGCAGCCTGAGAAGGTGCCGGTAGCCAACATCGGTGAGGCCATCATCAGTGCCTCGTACCAGTTCGACCTGTGGGGCACCTTCAAGCGTGGTACCGAGGCTGCCGAGGCAAATGCCGACGCGGTGCAGGCCGCTGCCGACACGGCCCGCATCACGCTTGTGGCGGACGTGGTCAAGGCATATACCCAGGTGTGCTCGGCCAACGAGGAATACCACATTGCCCGCGAGTCCCTCGATTTGCAGGAGCAAAGCGTGAAACTCAACCAGCGCCTGCGCGATGCTGGGCGTGGCGATGAAACCCAGGTCACCCGCTCGCAGACCCAGTTCAAATCCTTGCGTGCCGAACTGCCACGCTTCAAGGCCGAACGCGAGACGGGCATGTACACCCTGGCCGCGCTGCTGGCCAAGCCGGTCGACCAACTGCCCGCCGGAACCGCCGATTGTGCCGAGTTGCCGCACCTGAACCAGCTGGTTCCTGTGGGCGATGGCGCGGCGCTGCTCAAGCGCCGCCCCGACGTGCGCCAGGCCGAACGCCAGCTGGCTGCCGCCACCGCCTATATTGGCGTGGCTACCGGCGCGTTGTACCCGGACATCAGCATTGGCGCCCAGGTTGGCACCATCGGTATCCTGGAGAACCTTGGCGAGCCTTCGACCAACCGCTGGGGCTTTGGCCCGCAGATCAGCTGGAGCATCCCCACCAACGGCACCCGTGCCCGTATTCGCATGGCCGAGGCCTCGACCCAGGCGGCCCTGGCGCACTTCGATGGCGTGGTGCTGAACGCCATTCGCGAGACCCAGACCCGGCTGGCACAGTACAGCGCCTTGCTCGATCGGCGCGATGCGCTGGCCGAGGCGGAGAAGTCGGCGAAGGAAGCCGCGGACCAGACGCACCGGTATTATCAGGCAGGGCGTGAGTCGTTCCTGGCGGATTTGCAGGCCACGCGGACCTATACCGATATGCGTGCGCAGTTGGCTGCAGCCAATAGTCAAGTGGCGCAGGGACAAATTGCCGTGTTCCTGGCGTTGGGTGGTGGTTGGAAGGGCACCGCCAAGCCCTGATGCGATCCTTGAGGGCTGGTCCTCTATGCCCTCCACTTCATCTGATTTGTAGCAAGATTTTTCATGAAATCTGCCCAGCACCCTTGAGTGAAGCAAAGTGGAAGTGAACAATGTTCTCTTTCGCATTTCCTTCGAGACTGGCCATGAAAACCCGTTCCCGTCTGCTTGCCTGGCTGCCGGCTGCATTGCTCGGCCCGGTGCTGGCGCTGTGCAGCACCTTGGCGCTGGCCGAGTCCCCCGCCAATGCTGCCAAAGCCCAGCACCTGCTGGACTACATTGGCGCCGACTACCCGCCGACCGTGCAGGACGGCAAGGTGATCGACGAGGGCGAATACCGCGAGCAACAGGAGTTCAGCGCGGTATTGGCTGACCTGGTCAAAGGCCTGCCCGCAAATACTGAACAAGCGGCTTTGGAACAGGGCGTCCAGGCGCTGCGCCAGGCCATCGACCAGCGTCAGGAAGGTACTGCGGTCGCCAAACAGGCCCGGCAGTTGGGTGCGCGACTGGCGGTGGCCTACGAGGTCAGCCAGGCCCCGGTGATTACCCCGGACCCCGCCCGCGGCGCTGCGCTGTACGCACAGAACTGCTCGATCTGCCACGGCGACACCGGCGCCGGCGATGGCCCGGCTGGCGTGGGCCTGGAGCCTGCACCCGCCAACCTGCGCGATGTCTCGCGCCTGGATCAGTTAAGCCTGTTCGACCTCTATAACACCCTGGCCCTGGGTATAGACGGCACCGAAATGCCGTCGTTTGCCGACCAGCTGGACGACCGCCAACGCTGGGATGTGGCCGCGTATATCGCCAGCTTCACCGCCAAGCCGGAAGCGGGCAAAGGTGACAAGACCTGGAACCTCGCCGACCTGGCTCGCCAAACCCCGGCCGAAGTCGCCGTCAACGAAGGCACTGCGGCCGTCGAGGCATTCCGCGCCCAGCGTGCCCAGCCGCCGCAGGTAAAGCGCGGCCCGGCGCAATTGCTCGAATACACTGCCAGCACACTGGACAAGAGCCTGGCGGCCTACCGCGCAGGCGACCACGATCAGGCCTATGACCTGTCAGTGGCGGCCTACCTGGAGGGTTTCGAGCTGGTGGAAAGCTCGCTGGACAACATCGACACCCAGGCGCGCAAGGACACCGAAAAATCGCTGATGGCCTACCGTCAGTCCCTGCAGGACGGCCTGCCCGAGGCCCAGGCCGAACAGCGTCTGGCCGACGCCAAAACCAAGCTCGAGCAGGCGGCCAAGCTGCTGGGCAGCGATGGCCTGAGCTGGACGCTGAGCTATATCTCCGGTTTGCTGATCCTGCTGCGTGAAGGCCTCGAGGCGATTCTGGTGCTGGCGGCGATCCTGGCCTTCCTGCGCAATACCGGGCAGCAGTCGGCAGTACGCAGCGTAAACATCGGTTGGGGTCTGGCGCTGGTTGCCGGCTTCGCCACCTGGGCGCTGGCGGCCTATGTGATCGATGTGGGGGGCGCTCAGCGCGAACTTCTGGAAGGCTGCACGGCGCTGTTCGCCGCGGTAATGGTGCTGTGGCTTGGCGTGTGGATGCATGACCGCCGCCACGCTGCCGCCTGGAAGGACTACATCAAGAGCAGCCTGGTCAGCGGTGGCGGGCGCTTCGGCTTTGCCGTGCTGGCATTCTTCTCGGTATACCGCGAATTGTTCGAAGTGATCCTGTTCTACGAGACCCTGTGGCTGCAGGCAGGCCCCGCCGGGCATCAGGCGGTGCTGGCGGGTGGCGCGACGGCACTGGTGCTGCTGGTGGGCCTGGCCTGGGTGATTCTGCGGGGTTCGGCCAAGCTGCCGCTATCGCTGTTCTTCAGCATCAACGCCGCGCTGCTGTGCGCGCTGTCGGTAGTATTCGCCGGGCATGGCGTGAAGGCGCTGCAAGAGGCCGGTGTGCTGGGCACACGGCCAGTGGCGTTCTTTGAGTTTGACTGGCTGGGGATTCATGCCGATGCCTACTCGCTGTCGGCGCAAGCGGTAGCCTTGCTGGCCATCGTGTTCCTTTACGGCCGCTCGTGGCTGGCGGAAAAGCGCAGTGCTGCGGTCAACTGACTGGAGCCTTCGCGGTCCCACAGGGACCGCGCAGGGTCTCAGATCTTGCGCAAGCCTGATGCTCAGGCCGGCTGTGGCGCCTTGAGAATGTTCTGTAGCAATTGGACACTTTCAACGGCGTCATGACCCAGGCTGGTCAGGTAGCCGCCATCCGGCTGATCGGTCAGCCCCTTCTCATGCAGGCGTTGCGCAGCCGCGATCAGGGCAGGGGATGCGGTGCTGGTTATCTTGATGCCTTCCTGGCTGCTGTCGTGTTTGAACAGCGCGAGTACTTCCATTTCGTCGATCAAATCGGGGGTAAAAGGCATGGCGACTCCTGACTTCCAGACAAGGATTGCGGCACTTTCTACGGTGCCTGATCTTCGAGTGTAGCCGGGTTATTCGTCGTCGCCTTGATCCATCTCAGGCGGCAGCTCCGGCAGTGCCCGCAGAGCGTTCTCATACCACTCGCCGTTGAACGCACGGTCCTCTACCAGCATGTTGTCGATTTCGAAGGCCAGCACATGGGCCATCAGGTTCAGAATGTCTTCACGCTCATAGCCGACCAGCGTCAGCTTGTTGAACGTGGCCTTGGCCGCAGGCGGCTCGCCGCTTTCGATCTGGTTTTCGATGGCCTGGGTCAGCGTTGCCTCGGCGAAGGCTTCGTCGTCGTCATTGTCGATGTCGGTGGGCTCGCTCATCGCGGTACTCCTAGGATGGGATGCAACAGTGTGCCATGCCTGTGGCGGCAATGCCCGAGCATTGACGGAGTGCATGACGCTGGTCAGTGGCAGGTGTTCAGTCTATAAAGGCCACGCCAACCCCTTACGGCCTGGAGGCTGTTTCGTCATGCTCAAGCTTTATGGATTCTCGGTCAGTAACTACTACAACATGGTCAAGCTGGCCCTGCTCGAAAAAGGCCTGCCATTCGAAGAAGTCACCTTCTATGGCGGCCAGGCGCCACAGGCGCTGGAAGTGAGCCCGCGGGGCAAGGTGCCGGTGCTTGAAACCGAGCATGGCTTCCTCAGCGAAACCAGTGTGATCCTCGACTATATCGAGCAGACCCAGGGCGGCAAGGCGCTGCTGCCAGCCGACCCGTTCGGCCAAGCCAAGGTGCGGGAGCTGCTCAAGGAAATCGAGTTGTACATCGAGCTGCCTGCGCGTACCTGTTATGCCGAGTCGTTCTTTGGCATGTCGGTCGACCCGCTGATCAAAGAGAAAGCGCGTGCTGACCTGCTGGCCGGGTTTGCCACGCTCAAGCGCAACGGGCGCTTTGCACCTTATGTTGCGGGCGAGCAACTGACATTGGCAGACCTGATGTTCTGCTTCTCGGTCGACCTGGCCAACGCGGTGGGCAAGAAGGTGCTGGACATCGACTTCCTGGCGGACTTCCCGCAGGCCAAGGCGTTGCTGCAACTGATGGGGGAGAACCCGCACATGCCGCGGATCTTGGCGGACAAGGAAGCGTCGATGCCGGCCTTCATGGAGATGATCCGCAGCGGCAAGCGCTGAGTCTGGTGTTGAGCCCTTCGCGGGCATGCCCGCTCCCACAGGTCTGCACCGTTTTTGAAACTTGTGCAATACCTGTGGGAGCGGGCGTGCCCGCGAACGAGGGCGAAGCCCTCGCCTTGGGGGGTTAGCGAGACGCCAACAGGGCCTTGCCACGCACTACGGCAGCACGCACCTGCGCCGGCGCCGTACCACCAATGTGGTCACGCGCATTCACCGAGCCTTCCAGAGTCAGCACGGCAAACACGTCCTGCTTGATCTGGTCGCTGAACTGGCGCAGTTCGTCCAGGCTCATCTCGGCCAGGTCCTTGCCAGTGTCCACACCATACTTCACCGCGTGGCCAACGATCTCGTGGCAGTCACGGAAAGGCAGGCCGCGGCGAACCAGGTAGTCGGCCAGGTCGGTAGCGGTGGAGAAACCGCGCAGGGCCGCTTCACGCATGATGGCGTGCTTGGGCTTGATCGCCGGGATCATGTCAGCGAAGGCCCGCAGCGAGTCGCGCAGGGTATCGGCGGCGTCGAACAGCGGTTCCTTGTCTTCCTGGTTGTCCTTGTTGTAGGCCAGTGGTTGGCCTTTCATCAGGGTCAGCAGACCGGTCAGGGCGCCGAACACGCGGCCGCTCTTGCCACGTACCAGCTCTGGCACGTCCGGGTTCTTTTTCTGCGGCATGATCGAGCTGCCGGTGCAGAAGCGGTCCGGAAGGTCGATGAACTGGAACTGCGCGCTGGTCCACAGCACCAGCTCTTCGGAGAAGCGCGAAAGGTGCATCATCGCCACGCTGGCAGCGGCGCAGAATTCGATGGCGAAATCACGGTCCGACACGCCATCCAGCGAGTTGCCGGCCACGGCTTCAAAGCCCAGCAGCTTGCAGGTCAGTTCACGGTCGATCGGGTAGGTGGTGCCGGCCAGCGCGGCGCTGCCCAGTGGCATGCGGTTGGTGCGCTTGCGGCAGTCGACCAGGCGCTCATAGTCGCGGCTGAGCATTTCGAACCACGCCAGCAGGTGGTGGCCAAAGGTGACCGGCTGCGCCGTCTGCAGGTGGGTGAAACCAGGCATGATGGTTTCGGCTTCACGCTCTGCCTGCTCCAGCAGGCCCTGTTGCAGGCGGGTGATTTCGGCCAGGATCAGGTCGATTTCGTCGCGCAGCCAAAGGCGGATGTCGGTGGCCACCTGGTCGTTGCGGCTACGCCCGGTGTGCAGCTTCTTGCCGGTGATGCCGATGCGGTCGGTCAGGCGTGCTTCGATGTTCATGTGCACGTCTTCGAGGTCGACACGCCAGTCGAAGTTGCCGGCTTCAATCTCGCCCTGGATGGTTTTCAGGCCATCGATGATGGTGTCGCGCTCGGCGTCACTGAGCACGCCGACCTGCGCCAGCATGGTGGCATGGGCAATCGAACCCATGATGTCGTGACGGTACAGGCGCTTGTCGAAATCTACCGAGGCGGTGAAACGGGCGACGAAGGCGTCGACGGGCTCACTGAAGCGGCCGCCCCAGGACTGATTGGTCTTCTCGGTGCTCATGGATTCACTCATTGCAGGCGTGAACGAAAAAGTGGCGTCGATGATAGCAGGGTTGGGCTGGCTGCCGCAGGGCGCCGGTCGAGAGAAATGCCCGGAAAATCGCAGAGAAGGATTTCAAGGAATGAACGGCAGTGTTCCACGGACCGTCTACAGTTGGACAAAGGACTGGCAGTGAATCTGCCGGGCCGAGTGAATCTTTGGCCATCGCACCGGTCTAGAGCGTGACCGCAGTGTCGCTCGAACCACACCTGTCTACGCTATACCTGTGCGAGACTCATTCAGGAATCCAGCGCAATTATGAATGTCCTGATCGTTGATGACGAACCCCAAGGCCGTGAACGCCTCACCCGGCTGCTCGGCGAACTGGAGGGTTACACTGTGCTGGAGCCCAGCGCCACCAACGGCGATGAGGCCTTGGCGCTGATTGAAAGCCTCAAGCCCGATGTGGTCCTGCTGGACATCGGCATGCCAGGCCTGGATGGCCTGCAGGTTGCCGCTCGCCTGTGCGAACGCGAGGCGCCGCCCGCGGTGGTGTTTTGCTCCGGGGATGATGAATACGGTGCAGAGGCATTCAAGGACAGTACCCTCAGCCATGTGACCAAGCCCTTCCAGGCCCACGCCTTGCGTGATGCCCTGCGCAAGGCCGAAAAACCCAACCGCGCCCAATTGGCGGCGCTTACCCGGCCGGCCAATGAAGGCGGCGGCCCACGCAGCCATATCAGCGCCCGCACGCGCAAAGGCATCGAACTGATCCCGTTACCCCAGGTGATCTATTTCATTGCCGACCACAAGTATGTGACCTTGCGTCACGAAGCCGGTGAAGTGCTGCTTGACGAGCCACTAAAAGCCCTGGAAGACGAATTTGGCGAACGCTTCGTGCGCATCCACCGCAATGCGTTGGTCGCCCGCGAGCGCATCGAACGCTTGCAGCGCACCCCACTGGGTCACTTTCAGCTGTATCTGAAAGGCCTGGACGGCGATGCCTTGACCGTCAGCCGTCGCCATGTGGCCGGTGTGCGCAAGATGATGCAGACCCTCTGAGGCCCTTGGACTCGGCCCGCACCTGCACCTGAACTGCGTATGAGCTGTTGATCCGTATCTGCAAGCGATACCGGCGATGCTGTTATGATCGACGGTATTTCTCTGGATCGGGGCGTTTCATGTCCACTCGCGAAATCCGCATTGCCACCCGTAAAAGTGCTTTGGCCCTGTGGCAGGCCGAATACGTCAAGGCCCGCCTCGAGCAGGCTCACACCGGTCTGCAGGTGACCCTGGTACCCATGGTCAGCCGCGGTGACAAGTTGCTCGACGCGCCGCTGGCAAAAATCGGCGGTAAGGGGCTGTTCGTCAAGGAACTGGAAACCGCGCTGCTGGACAACGAAGCCGACATCGCCGTGCATTCGATGAAGGACGTGCCCATGGACTTCCCCGAGGGCCTGGGCCTTTACTGCATCTGCGAGCGTGAAGACCCGCGTGATGCCTTCGTTTCCAATACCTTTGACAGCCTCGAAGCGCTGCCCGCCGGCAGTATCGTCGGCACCTCGAGCCTGCGCCGTCAGGCCCAGTTACTGGCGCGCCGCCCGGACCTGCAAATCCGTTTTCTGCGCGGCAACGTCAACACCCGCCTGGCGAAGCTGGATGCCGGCGAGTACGACGCCATCATCCTCGCCGCCGCGGGCCTGATCCGTCTGGGCTTCGAAGACCGCATCACCTCCACCATCAGCGTCGATGACAGCCTGCCGGCAGGTGGTCAGGGTGCGGTGGGCATCGAGTGCCGCAGTGCGGACGTTGAGATCCATGCACTGCTGGCGCCACTGCACCATGTCGACACCGCTGACCGGGTGATGGCCGAGCGCGCGCTGAACAAACGCCTGAATGGTGGCTGCCAAGTGCCGATCGCCTGCTACGCGGTCCTTGAGGGTGACCAGTTGTGGCTGCGTGGCCTGGTCGGCCAGCCTAGCGGCGGGACCTTGCTGGTGGCCGATGCCCGTGCACCCCGTGCTGCCGCCGAGGCCCTGGGCGTACAGGTGGCCGAAGACCTGCTGGGGCAGGGCGCCGAGGCCATTCTGAAGGAAGTCTACGGCGAGGCCGGTCACCCGTGAGCCAATGGCGCCTGTTGCTGACCCGGCCTGCCGAGGACTGTGCGGCGCTGGCGCAAAGCCTGGCGGCTGCGGGAGTGGGCAGCAGTTGCCTGCCACTGCTGGAAATTGAACCTATTACCGTGCAAGCCCCACAGCGACTGTCGCTGGAGGGCTTGCATGACTTCCAGGCGATCATTGTGGTCAGCAAGCCGGCCGCCCGGCTGTTGCTTGAGCATCTGGCCGAGACCAGCATCCAGCCTCCGCAGCGAGGCTGGTTCACCGTGGGTGAGGCAACCGCCGGGGTGCTGCAGGGTGCTGGGCTGGAGGTTAGCTTTCCGCCGCGTGGCGATGACAGCGAAGCCTTGCTGGCACTGCCGGCCCTGCGCCAGGCACTTACCGAGCTGGCACCGCGTGTCTTGATCGTTCGCGGCGTCGGAGGTCGCGAACTGCTGGCAGAGCGTCTTGCAGAGCAAGGTGCTAGTGTCGAATATCTGGAACTGTATCGTCGCTGCCTGCCGGCCTACCCGGCGGGTACGCTGATGCGCCGCATTGAAGCGGAACGCCTCAATGGCCTGGTGGTCAGCAGTGGGCAGGGTTTTGAACATTTGCAGCAGATGGCCGGTGCCGATTGGCTGCGGTTGGCCCAGTTGCCGCTGTTCGTGCCCAGCCCGCGGGTCGCCGAGCAGGCCAAGGCCGCCGGGGCCCAACAGGTTGTGGATTGCCGTGGCGCCAGTGCCACGGCCTTGCTGGCAGCCGTGCAGCGTAGCGCTGCACCTGCCTCTTAAGGCGCTAAGCTGAATGCGGTGCGCCCCCATGCAAAGGATGGATACGTGAGCGAGACTGTCTTGTCCAATAACGATCAACCGTCGGCGCAGGCGCCTGCGGAACCCGTTACCACCCCACCTGCCAAGCGCTCCGGCAGTGGCCTGGCAGCGCTGGCCTTGCTGCTTGGAGCGGCCGGGGTGGCGGTAGGTGGCTGGGGTGTCTGGCAGGTGCGTCAACTGCAGGGCAGTGAGTTCAACCAGGGCCAGCACATCGAGGCGCTGACCCAGCGCGCCGAGGCGCTGCAGCAACGTGAACAGCAGATCAGTGCGCAACTGGCCAGTCTGCCAGCCGCCAGCGAGCTGGAAGACCGCCGGCGTTTGGTAGCCCAACTGCAGGGCGACCAGCAGCGTCTCAGCCAGCGCCTGGAAACCGTGCTGGGAGAAAGCCGCAAAGAGTGGCGTCTGGCCGAAGCCGAGCACCTCCTGCGGCTGGCTACCCTGCGCCTTTCGGCGTTGCAGGACATCACCAGTGCCAAAGCCCTGGTCGAAGGCGCCGACGAGATCCTGCGCGAGCAGAGCGACCCGGGTGCCTTCGCCGCCCGCGAGCAACTGGCCCGCAGCCTGGCCACGCTCAACAGCACTCAGCAACCGGACCGTACTGGCCTGTTCTTGAAACTGGCTGCACAGCGTGAGCTGGTACAGCAGCTGAGCGCCCAGTCCCCCGAGTTCGACAGTAACGCCGATGCGCTTGGCGCCCTGACCGCCGACGGTGATGGTGCCAGCAGGCTGTCGCAGTGGTGGGCAGAAATATCAAAGTACTTCCAGATCGACTTCAATGCCGATGAAAACGTGCGTCCGTTGCTGGCCGGGCAGCAACTGAACCAGCTGCGTCTGGCCCTGAGCCTTACTATCGAGCAGGCCCAGTGGGCGGCGCTCAATGGTGATGCCAAGGTTTACACGCAGGCGCTGGACGACGCCCGCAGCGTACTGCTGGCCAACTTCAACGCAGACAACCCGCAAAGCAAGGCCATGCTCGACAGCCTCAATGCCCTGGCCGATCAGCCGGTGTCGGTGGTTACCCCTGACCTTAGTGAAAGCCTGGCGGCAGTGCAGGCCTATATTCAGCGCCGTCACCTGCCGGCCGAGGCTGAAGGGGGCAAGCCATGAAGCGTGTCTACTTGTTGGCCGTGCTTGCGATCGTGGTTGCTGCGGCACTGGGCATCGCGGTCGCCAAGCACAGCGGCTATGTACTGATTTCCTATGGTGGCTTCCGTTATCAGTCGGGGCTGTGGGCAGCCTTGGCGGGTATTTTGGCGGTCGTCCTGCTGCTGTGGTTGCTGCGCTATCTGGTCGGCCTGGTGCTGACTTCCAGTGGTGTGGTCAACCCGTGGTCACGGCGTAACCGCAGCCGACGTATCCGCCTGGCGATCGAACAGGGCCAGCTCGATCTTGCCGAAGGCCGCTGGGCCAGTGCCCAACGGCACTTGCACCGTGCCGCCGAGGCTGAGCGCCAACCGTTGCTGTACTACCTTGGTGCCGCGCGTGCTGCCAACGAACAAGGCCGTACCGAAGACAGCGACAACTTGCTGGAGCGCGCCCTGGAGCGCCAGCCGCAAGCGGAGCTGGCCATTGCCCTGACCCATGCCCAGTTGCAAATGGATCGTGGCGAAAACGATGGGGCGCTGGAAACCCTGCTGGCAATGCAGGAACGCCACCCGCACAACGGCCAGGTGCTGCGCTTGCTACAACGCCTTTACGTGGAGCGCGGCGACTGGTCTGCGCTGATCCGCCTGCTGCCCGACCTGCGCAAGGGCAAGGTGCTGCCGGCCGCCGAGTTGGCTGCTCTGGAGCAACGCGCCTGGGGCCAGAACCTGAGCCTGGCGACCACCCGTGGCGAAGATGCGCTCAGTGCACGTCAATCCTTGGAGCGCGCTTGGCAGCAGCTGACCGCAGCCCAGCGCCAGGAGCCACAACTGGTGCTGGCGTACGCCGAGCAACTGCGCCAGGTAGGTGCCCAGAACGAAGCCGAACAAGTACTGCGCACGGCCCTCAAGCGCGACTACGAAAGCCACCTGGCCCGTCTTTACGGCCTGGTGCGTGGTGATGACCCGGTGCGTCAGCTGCAAACCGCCGAAGGTTGGCTCAAGGCTCACCCGCAAGACGCCAGCCTGCTGCTGACATTGGGCCGTCTGAGCCTGCAAAACCGCTTGTGGGGCAAGGCGCGTGACTACCTGGAAAGCAGCCTGCGCATGGAGCGCAACCCCGAGGCCTGTGCTGAGCTGGCCCGCCTGCTCGCGGGGCTGGGCGAGACCGAGCGCAGCAACCAGCTGTTCCAGGAGGGCCTTGGCCTGCTGGACGAGCGCCTGCTGGCGCTGCCTTTGCCAGAAGGCGTGCGCGCCTGACCTACCCCAAGGCCCGCGCAAAGGTGCGGGCATTGGGGGCAGGTAATTTATCTTCCGCTGTCAGTTTGATCTGAAGTCTATTTCTTCCGTCGCCTCCTACGGCATATCTGGAAATTTCCTACGCGTTTCAGTGACTTGTCGTTGCTGTCGTGCCTTGAAACAAAGCGTGTCTTTCCTCTACCGTTTCAAGCCACTACTTTTTCCCCGGGACCTTCACCGCCCATGCTGCCGGCCCGTTTGCGCACCTTTTTTCTTCCTGCCTGCCTGGTCGCACTGGCAGTACTGGTTGCGTCTTTCCGTCTGGAAAACACAGTGGGGCTGATGCCGTGCCCATTGTGCCTCAGCCAACGGTTGCTGCTTGGCGGGTACGCGCTCCTGTGTTTCGCAGCCGTGCTGCAGGCGCCGGGCACGCGGGGCATCCTTCGTTATGCTCGGCTGGCGCTGGGCTGCTCGCTGGCCGGCGCATTGCTGGCAGCACGGCATGTCTGGTTGCAGGGGGCTGAGGGGGTCAATGAGGTATGCCCGGTGCCGATCGGGCGAGTGTTCGAACAATCCTGGGGTGAGGCGGCACGGCAACTGTTGCTGGGTGGCCCGGATTGTCGTTCGCTTGCCTGGAGTTTTCTCGATCTGACACTGCCGGAATGGAGCCTGTTAGCCTTCCTGCTGCTGGCGGTGCTGCCCTTGAGTTGCCTGCTGGCGTATCGTTTCCGCACCCTGGCAAGAGCATGACCTGGCGCAAGGTTGTGCCATTAGCGCGACCAATGGTGATGTAACAGGGTATTAAACACTTGTATGAACTTTGTGTGCTGCGTACCTTGAAGGGCAGCACGCGCGGGAATAATCTCCCAGCACGCATACCGGAAAAACAACTGCTCGATGCCGTCCTGCTGATGTCACCTTTGTGCTGCGCGGTCGTGGTGCGAGGTGCAGCGGCATCTACCCAGAAGGGAAGAGATCGCCATGCTCGATAGTTGTCAGAACGCCCAGGAACGCTGGGGTGGGGTTCACAAGCTGATCGACCGTTGGCTGGAGGAGCGCCAGGAACTGGTGCAGGCTTTTCGCGCCCTGCGCGATGTGAGGCCAGCCTTCGCCGACAAGGACACCAACGGGGACTTTTGCGCCCTTCTGGTCGACTACGTTTCGGCGTGGCACTTCGAAGTCTGCGAGCAACTGGTCAGCGAGGCCAAGGCGTTCGGAGACGAGAAGGCGCTGAAGCTGGCCGAAGAGATCAACCCACGGATCAACGACAGTACTCAGATCGCACTGGCCTTCAACGACCATTGCGCCAAGGGGGAGTGCAAGGACACCGAACGCTTTGCCGAGAAGCTGGCCAAGTTGGGCGGGTTGTTGCATGAGCGCTTCGAGCTTGAAGACTGCCTGATCGAAGTGCTGCACAACGCACACAAGGAAGAGGGTGCAGTGCAGGCCTGAGGTTGGCGTCAGTCACCAACCGCCAGCAGTTCGATCTCGAATATCAAGGGGGTATAGGGTGCAATCAGGTCTCCCGCCCCCTCGGCGCCATAGGCTTGCGCTGAAGGAATTACCAAGCGCCATTTGGCGCCGGTGTGCATTTTCGGCAACGCGACCTGCCAGCCTTCGATAACCGAATCCAGGTTGAACCATTGGGGGGTTTGGTTTTGGTCGAATATTGAGCCATCCGGCAATCTGCCCACATAACGCACCTGCACTTTGCCGCCCGCTTTTGGCTGTGCGCCCGTGCCTGCCTGCAATTCGCTGTACAGCACACCTTCCGTTAGTTCGTGCACCCCATAACGCCCACGTTCATTAGCCATGAAACGCGTTTCGGCGGCCTGCAGCTTTTGCGTAGCGGCGTCACCTTCCTGGGCTTCAAGCTGCTGCAGCACTGCCTGCATGCGTGTCTTGTCGAGCTTGAGGGGTTGCCCCTGATAGGACTGTTTCAGGCCTTCGACCAGTGCATCCAGTTGCAAGCCCGGCATCTCCTGGCGCAGGCGTTCACCCAGGCTGGCACCCAGGCTGTAGGCCAAATCGTGGTCGTCGTTGTCGGCCAAGGCGAGGGGTGCCATCAGGCATAAACCCAAAACAAGATTTCGAGGCAACGCCTGACTCCCAAATACCAGCAATGATTAATTCAGCAACTACACTTTCACGCAGCTGCAAGATAACAACTTTGCCCAGGCATGCAACGCGGCGTAAACATTACGGTCAACATGCCCTAGCGGCGGTAGCAGCAGAAGCATAGTATGAGCCGCAATCTCGTCAGCCAGGAGGTAAACCATGTCGGCCAAAAAGAAGCCAGTAAGTACGCCGTTACACCTGCTCCAGCAACTTTCGGGCAGCTTGCTCGAACACTTGGAAGAGGCCTGCTCGCAAGCGCTGGCTGATGCGGAAAAACTGCTGGCGAAGTTGGAAAAGCAGCGTGGCAAGGCGCAGGAAAAACTGCACAACGGTCGCCTGAAACTGCAGGACGCGGCCAAGGCAGGTAAAGCCAAGGCGCAAAGCAAGGCGCAAAAAGCCATCGGTGAACTTGAAGAACTGCTCGAGTCTCTCAAGGAACGTCAAACCCAGACGCGCTCTTACATTCAGCAACTCAAACGCGATGCTCAGGACAGCCTCAAGCTGGCTCAGGGTGTAGGTAAAGTACGCGAAGCTGCAGGCAAGGCCCTTGATCAACGTGCGGCCAAACCGGCTGCCAAGGCAACCGCTGCTGCCAAGCCTGCGGCCAAACCAGCTGCCAGGGCGACCGCTGCCGCCAAGCCTGCGGCCAAACCAGCTGCCAGGGCGACCGCTGCGGCCAAACCGGCTGCCAAGGCGACTGCGGCAGCCAAACCTGCGGCCAAGCCAGCTGCCAAAGCCCCTGCTGCCAAGCCGGCCGCAAAACCAGCTGCCGCCAAGGCACCAGCACCCACGGCCGCCAAACCCGCCGCCAAACCTGCTGAAGCCAAACCCGCTACACCGGCCGCCGCAACCAACTCGGTGAGCCCGGCTGCTGCAGCACCGTCGGCACCTGTGAGCACGCCGTCTCAGGCACCTTCGGCGTCCTGAAGCGCAGCCGCTGCGACGCGCAACTGAACTAGCGCGTCATGATGCAGAGCCTGGTCCGGTGCCAGCCGGGCCAGCCAGTCGTCCGCGGGCTCATGGGAGCCCACGGGCCACTGTTGCGAACGTTCCTGCAAGCGCTCCAGCAAGGCTTTTTCTGCCTGTAACTCCAACCCCTTCACTTGTTCACGCAATGCGGCCAATTGTGCATCACCCGATGCTGGGGTTTGCCATTGCTGGCGCAGGCTGCGCAGCGGGGCGACCACGTCACGCTGCCAAGGCTCGGCAAGTTCTTGCAGTGCTTGCGCACGTTCGCCTAGTACGGCCACACCACGTGCTTGCAGCCAGGTCGCGCACAGCAGCAGGCAGACATCGCCACCCAGTGCCTGCAGTTCAAGGCAGGCGGCTTCCACGCCGGGCCTGGCATACAGGGCCAGGGCGTAATTCCACAGGTCGGTGTGCATGGTTCCACTCGCGCTATGGGCCGAGGAAGCTGGTAGACTCCGCGACCATCATGATCAGACTATCCAACCTCACTTTACAGCGTGGTCCGCAGCGCTTGCTAGAAGGCGCCGAGATGACCCTGCACGCCGGTCACAAGGCCGGCCTGATCGGCGCCAACGGCGCCGGAAAATCCAGCCTGTTCGCCTTGCTGCGCGGTGAACTGTCGCCCGATGCCGGTGACTGCCAACTGCCCGGCGACTGGCGCATCGCCCACATGCGTCAAGAGGTCGACACCCTCGACCGCCTGGCTGTGGACTATGTGCTTGACGGCGACGTGCGCCTGCGCAAGGTCCAGGCCGAACTGGCCGCGGCCGAGCAGGCCCACGACGGCACCGCCCTGGCGCGCCTGCACAGTGAGCTGGAAAGCGCCGACGGCTATACCGCCGACGCCCGTGCGCGCAAGTTGCTGGCTGGGCTGGGCTTCACCAACGACCAGATGGACCGCCGTGTCGGCGATTTCTCTGGTGGCTGGCGGATGCGCCTGAACCTGGCCCAGGCACTGATGTGCCCGTCCGACCTGTTGCTGCTCGACGAGCCCACCAACCACCTCGACCTCGACGCTATCCTGTGGCTGGAAGACTGGCTCAAGGGCTACCCCGGCACATTGTTGCTGATCTCCCACGACCGTGACTTCCTCGATGCCGTGGTCGACCATGTGCTGCACGTCGAGCAGCGCAAGCTCAACTTGTACAAAGGCGGCTACACCGCCTTTGAGCGCACCCGTGCCGAGCGCCTGGCGCAGCAGCAGCAAGCCTACGAGAAGCAGCAGGCGCAGCGCGCGCACATGGAAAAGTACATTGCCCGCTTCAAGGCGCAAGCCACCAAGGCCCGTCAGGCGCAAAGCCGGATCAAGGCCCTGGAGCGCATGGAAGAGCTATCGGCGGCGCATGTCGACTCGCCGTTCGACTTTGTCTTCCGTGAATCGCAGAAAATTTCCAGCCCGTTGCTTAGCCTTTCCGAAGGTCGCTTGGGTTATGGCGACAAGGCCATCCTCGACAAGGTCAAGCTGCAGCTGACCCCGGGTGCTCGTATTGGTCTGCTCGGGCCCAATGGCGCCGGCAAGTCGACCCTGATCAAGAACCTTGCAGGTGAGCTGGAGCCGTTGTCGGGCCGCCTGGTTCGTGGCGAGAACCTGGCTGTAGGCTACTTTGCCCAGCACCAGCTGGACTCGCTGGACGACAAGGCCAGCCCGCTGCTGCACCTGCAGCGCATCGCTCCTACCGAGCGTGAGCAGACGCTGCGCGACTTCCTCGGCGGCTTCGACTTCCACGGTGCCCGTTGCGACGAGCCGGTGGTGAACTTCTCCGGTGGCGAAAAGGCCCGCCTGGCACTCGCGCTGATTGCCTGGGAGCGGCCAAACCTGCTGCTGCTCGACGAACCGACCAACCACCTCGATCTGGAAATGCGTCTGGCGCTGACCATGGCCTTGCAGGAGTTTGCCGGTGCAGTGGTGGTGGTGTCCCACGACCGTCATTTGCTCAAGAGCACCACGGACGACTTCCTGCTGGTGGCCGACGGCAAGGTCGACACCTTCGACGGTGACCTGGAGGACTACAGCCGCTGGCTGGTCGAGTACCGCCAGCGCAGTGCGCCGGCCAGTACTGCACCGGTCAACCCGGACAAGACCGACAAGAAAGCCCAGCGCCAGGCTGCCGCAGCCTTGCGTCAGCAGTTGGCACCGCACAAGAAGGCTGCCGACAAGCTGGAAACCGAGCTCAACCAGGTGCACGCGCAATTGGCCGAGATCGAGACCGCGCTGGGTGATGGTGGCCTTTACGATGCGGCGCGCAAGGACGAGTTGCGTGACCTGCTGGCGCGCCAGACCCGGCTCAAGCAACGCGAAGGCGAGCTGGAAGAGGCCTGGATGGAAGCGCTGGAAACCCTGGAAAGCATGCAGGCCGAACTCGAGGCGTTGTCCTGATGGAGGAACTGCGTTCGCTGCTGCCAGGGCAATGGATGGACACCTTCTGGCTGGGTTTGCAGATCCTCCTGATCCTGGCAGCGGCGTTCATCCTGCAACGTATCGTCGCCCGCGGGCTGAGCCGTCTGGGCCAGCGTTACCCGTTACCGCCGGAGCTGCTGGTGCCCGTGCGCGGTGGCCTGCGCTGGCTGATCATGGGCAGCGCGCTGCTGTTCGTGCTGGAGCGCATGGGTGTTTCGGCAACCGTGTTGTGGACAGCACTTTCCGGCTTCGTAGCGGTAGCGGCGGTGGCCTTCTTCGCCATGTGGAGCGTGCTGTCCAACCTGTTGTGCGCGGTGTTGATCTTCACGGTCGGGCCGTTTCGCATCGGCGATGTGGTCGAGCTGGTCGACACCCTCGACAAGCCAGGCGTGAAAGGCCGGGTGATTGCTATCAACCTGCTTTTTACCACCCTGCTGGAAGTGCCCGAAGCGGGCGGAGCGCTGGTGCAGGTGCCCAATAGTCAGTTCTTCCAGAAGTCGGTGCGGCGCTGGCGCGGGGCCGAGGTACAGGCCCTGCACAAAGACACAGCTGCCGAAGCTGACTGAGCCTGTTCTGGCCCCTTCGCGGGCACGCCCGCTCCCGCAGGTATTCCACAGCGTCTGAAAATGCACTGTAGGTGTGGGAGCGGGCGTGCCCGCGAAGAGGCCAGGTCAGGCCACACAAATCCATCAGAAATCACTGGTTATTTTTTCGCCAAAACCTTAGCTTAACGTTTTGCAACATATGTTCGAGCGAGGTGTGTGATGTCGATGGAAGTATGGTTAGGCTTTTTTGCCGCCTGCTGGGTGATCAGCCTTTCACCCGGTGCCGGGGCGATTGCCTCGATGTCCAGCGGCCTGCAATACGGCTTCTGGCGTGGTTACTGGAACGCCCTGGGCCTGCAGCTGGGCCTGATCATGCAGATCGCCATCATCGCCGCCGGCGTCGGTGCCGTGCTGGCTGCCTCGGCCACGGCGTTCCAGGTCATCAAGTGGTTTGGCGTCGGCTACCTTGTGTACCTGGCCTATAAGCAGTGGCGTGCCCTGCCGATGGACATGAGCGATGAATCAGGCGTGCGCCCGATCGGCAAGCCGCTGAGCCTGGTGTTCCGTGGTTTCCTGGTCAACATCAGTAACCCCAAGGCGCTGGTGTTCATGCTGGCGGTGCTGCCGCAGTTTCTCAATCCCCATGCGCCGCTGCTGCCGCAATATGTGGCGATCACCGTGACCATGGTCACTGTCGACCTGCTGGTGATGGCGGGGTACACCGGGTTGGCTTCGCATGTGTTGCGCATGTTGCGCACGCCCAAACAGCAGAAGCGTTTGAACCGCACCTTTGCCGGGTTGTTCATTGGTGCAGCCACCTTCCTGGCGACCTTGCGCCGCGCGCCCGTCTGACAGAGCGCATACAAGCCATTCGCGGGAAAACCCGCGATTGGCCCATCACTATTTTTCCTTGTCCACCAACCCCTTCAGCAGATCTATCGGCAGCGGGAAGACGATGGTCGAGCTCTTGTCCCCGGCAATCATCCCCAGCGTCTGCATATAGCGCAACTGCATCGCCCCTGGCTCCTTGCTCAGCATTTGCGCGGCTTGCATCAGTTTCTCCGACGCCTGCAGTTCACCTTCTGCATGAATCACCTTGGCCCGACGTTCGCGCTCGGCCTCGGCCTGGCGGGCGATGGCGCGTACCATCGACTCGTTCAGATCCACGTGCTTGATCTCGACGTTGGCCACCTTGATGCCCCAGGCATCCGTCTGAGCATCCAGCACCTGACGGATGTCCAGATTAAGTTGCTCGCGTTCTGCCAACAGCTCATCCAGTTCGTGCTTGCCCAGCACCGCACGCAGGGTCGTCTGGGCCAGCTGGCTGGTCGCCACCAGAAAATCCTCGACCTGAATGATCGCTTTCTGCGGGTCGAGCACGCGAAAGTACAACACTGCGTTGACCTTGACCGAAACGTTGTCGCGGGTGATCACATCCTGCGGCGGCACATCCAGTACCACTGTACGCAGGTCGACCCGTACCATTTGCTGGATCACCGGGATCAACAGGATCAGCCCCGGCCCTTTGACCTGCCAGAAGCGCCCCAGCTGGAACACCACGCCCCGCTCGTATTCGCGCAGGATGCGAAACGCCGACAGGACCAGCATGGCCAGCACGATCAGCACAGCGCCGAAACCGAATTGCATGAACATGCTCATTCTCCTTGCGTCGCAGGGGCGGCGGCGCTCACTTCCAGCATCACGCCATGGCGCGCGGTCACCCGCACGTTCTGACCAGTTTGCAGCGGCGTTGCGCACCGTGCTTGCCATGGCTCGCCCTGAGCCAGCACGACACCACAGAAGGGGTCGCTTGCCATCACCTGGGTGACGGTGACCAGGCTGCCGACCAGGCCGGCGTCGCCACTGACCAGAGCCCGTTGCCGGGCCTTGAGGGCCATGCCCAGCACGCCACCGATCAGGAGTGCCGAGAGCAGCGCCAAGGTGCCGATCAAGGCCAGCGGGATGCCGAAACCGGGGGCGTCGGTGTCGATCAGGATCAATGCGCCGACCACAAAGGCAACGATGCCGCCGAAGCCGACCACGCCGAAACTGGGCAAGAAGGCTTCGGCGATCATGAAGGTGATGCCAAGCAGGATCAGCGCCACCCCGGCGAAACTCACCGGCAACAGCTGCAGCGCATACAGCGCCAGCAGCAGGCAGATACCACCGACCACACCGCCCACCGCAGAACCGGGGTTCATGAATTCGAACAACAGGCCGTAAACGCCGATCATGATCAGGATCAGCGCTACGCTGGGGTTGGTGATGACCGCCAGAACCCGTGTGCGCCAGTCTGGCAGGTGCTCGACCACGCTGGCGCCTGCGGTCTGCAACTGGCGTGGCTGGCCGGCCACCTGGAGCGTTTTGCCGTCGAGCTTGCGCAGCAGGTCAGACAGGTCATCGGCCACCTGATCGATCACGTTCAACCGCAAGGCCTCGCTGGCGGACAGGCTGACCGCCTCGCGCACGGCCTGCTCCGCCCAGTCGGCGTTGCGTCCGCGCATCTGCGCCAGGCCACGGATGTAGGCGGCGGCGTCGTTGACCTGTTTGCGAGCGAGAGTTTCATCGTCGCCGCCTTTGGCTTTGTCGTCACTGGGCGTGCCAGGCGCACCGCCGATCCGCACCGGCGTGGCAGCTCCCAGATTGGTTCCGGGCGCCATCGCCGCGACATGGCTGGCGTAGAGAATATAGGTGCCGGCGCTGGCGGCGCGGGCTCCGCTGGGGGCAACGTAGCTGGCGACCGGTACAGGGCTGGCGAGAATTGCCTTGATCATCTGGCGCATGGCGCTGTCCAGCCCGCCCGGGGTATCCATGCGGATAACCACCAGTTGCGCGCCTTGCGCCTGGGCCTGGCTGAGGCTGCGCACCAGGTAGTCGGCGCTGGCCGGGCCGATGGCGTCGTCGATGTTCAGCACCCATACCGCGCCGGGCGCTGCCTGGCCACCTGGCGTGATGCCAAGCAATAACAGCAGCAACAGCAAACGCCAGCAGCGGGCGATCACCTGTCGTCACCTCATTTGCGCGTATTACACAAGTTTAGCCCCGCCCACCCGTACCCGGCCTAAAATTGGAGATTGGGGGGCGAAACCGGAGGTGCATCATGCGTATGGCAAAGACCCTGCAGGCCCGCCTGGACAAGGCCAACTGCGACTACGACATTATTCCCCACCCACATTCGGCCACCAGCCTGGAGTCGGCCCGAACGGCCGGCGTGCCCGCCGAGCGGGTCGCCAAGTCGGTGATGCTCGATGACCGTCATGGCAACTACATCATGGCCGTGCTACCGGCCAACCGGCACCTGGACATGACCAAGGTGCGTATGTCCGGGGCGTGGCATCTGACCCGTGAAAGCGGTCTGCCGAGCCTGTTCAACGACTGCGAGCGCGGTGCCGTGCCGGCCCTTGGCGATGCCTACCAGATAAAAATGCTGCTCGACCCGAGTCTTACCCGCCAAGGCGATGTCTACCTGGAAGCGGGTGACCACGATCACCTGATTCACATGAGCATGGAGCAGTACATGAAACTGGTGCCGCACGCCGAAGTGCGCGAGCTGTGCTGATGTCTTCAAACCAATGCCAGGCGGGCGTCGTGGACGGCTTGCCTGGCGCTCAGGAGGAACCATGGAAGCGCCGATCCATCCCTTTGCCGACCTGTTCAAGCAGCTGGGCTTGCCCGACGATCCCACGAGTATCGATCAGTTCATCACCAGCCATTCCCCGCTGAAGAACGAAATCAAGCTGGTGGACGCGCCGTTCTGGAACGACTCTCAGCGGGCATTTCTCAAGGACAGCATCATTGAAGATTCCGATTGGGCCGTGCCCTTCGATCAACTCAACGAAGCGTTGCGCCGCCCCCGAAAATAAAGCGCCGAGCGGCACCTGACGAGTGATCGGCCGTTGCTATGCTCAGGAAAACAATAAGGGGATAGCGCGATGAAAGATCCCTACGCACCAGGTTTCTGGTGTTCCGTGACGATCCTGGGCACCCTGACGGCCAGTTACTTCTATGGCATCAGACAGACGCAACAGATGAACCAGGCCGTGCATTTCCTGTACGCCGCTGCCGCAGTCACTGTAGCGGTTGCACTGGTGGCGCTGACATGGATCGCCTGGCAGCAGCTGCGCCTGAATAAGCGCGAAGTGGTGCAGGGGCGAACGCTGCTGACCATCTGGAACACCAAGGTTGCGCTACGCCGCGTCGAGACGGTCTTCGACCGTTATTTCTGGGGCAGCTACTGGCATTCGGGGCGTACCTTCGAAGAGGTCATGGGCGAGCTCAGGGGCACTCCGCTGGAGCAGAGCCTGGATGCGCTGAAGCGCCAGTGCCGGGTGCTCGACCGCGAAATCCATGACCGTCATCACCACTGGCTGGCCAACGCTCGCGATCTGTCCAGCGTGGCCCAGGCGATGGCCCGCGAACGCTACCAGCTGGACCTCGGCGAGCCCACGCACAGCGGCCACGGCAATACGGCAGTGCTCAACCGTGACCTGGAAGTGCTGGTGTACACCTGGTCGGCGCGCTTGCGTAGCTTCGACCATCAGCTGGACGAACTGGAGCGCGCCTACCATTGAGGCGCTTCATTCGCCGCGGATGTACTGCTCCATTTGCTTGATCAGGCTCGCCTGTTCGTCAATGGTTTCCTTGACCAGGTCGCCGATCGACAGCAGGCCGAGCAATGTGCCGTTGTCGACCACCGGCAGGTGACGCAGGTGCCGGTCGGTCATCAGGTTCATGCAGAAATCGAGCTTTTGCTTGGGCTCCACGGTGACCACCGGTGCGCTCATGATTTCGCGTACCGGCGTGGCGGCGGAAGAGCGGCCCTTGAGGACCAGTTTTCGCGCATAGTCCCGTTCACTGACGATACCCACCACCTGGCCACCCTCGACCACGGGCAGTGCACCGACGTTTTTCTCCGCCAGCAGTTTCAGGGCGTCGAGCACCGAGTCATCCGGGCCGATGGTGTACACGGTCTGGTGCTGGGACTTGGTCTTGAGGATTTGTTCGACGTTCTTCATACGGGCCTCTGCGGGTGAAAAAACGCTGTCTCGGTTTAACTAAAGCATCCGGTACGGCGCTCTGCACGGCAATGCAGGAAACGGCATGGAGGCGATTGAAAAACGTCATGGGTGGTTGCTTGTGCCGGCCTCTTCTCGGCTTTACCCGCGAAGAGGCCGGTGCAGCCAATCAGAGTTTTGGCATCTGCCCGATCCGCGCCACCATCTCGCTCACTACCTGCAGGTCCAGCATGAACTGTTCCACGGTCTTGAACTCGTTGTCGTTGTGCCCGGTGTACTTCACGTCCGGCATGGCCAGGCCAAATTGCACACCGTTGGGAAGATCGTGCACCGAGGTCGCGCCGGCCGAGGTACCAAACTCATGCTTCATGCCCAGGTTCTCCGTGGCCACAGCGAGCAGGGCCTTGACCCATTCGCCTTCGGGGTTGCGGTACATCGGCTCGTCCAGGCTGTAATCGAACGCCACCGAGGTGTTGCTTTGCCGGGTCCATTTGCCCAGTTTGTCGGCCAGTTCGTCCTTGATCGTGGCGATCGGCTTCCCCTTGGGAATGCGCAGGTTTACCGCCAGTTTCAAGCCTTTGTCATCCACCCCGACAAAGGTCAGCGAGGTGGTCAGCGGGCCCATGAACGGGTCCTTGAAGGCAACGCCGAGCTTGTTGCCCAGGTAGTCCAGGCCCCAGTTGTCGGTGGCGTAGCGGGCAGCGTCGGTAAAGTGGTTGTGCTTGAGCGGCACCTGCTGGCCGAGGCCATTGATGAAGTCGAGCATACGCGCCACCGGGTTGATGCCGGATTCCGGCTCCGAAGAGTGTGCGGAAACACCGGTAACGGTGAGCAACACCTGCTTGCCGTCGGCCTTGGCGTCGATGCTGAAGTCGCTTCCATGCTGCTTCACGTATTTGGCGCCGGCTTGCTGCAGGTGCTTGGTCAGCTGTGCCGGGTTGTCAGAAATCAGGGTCGCTACCGAAGTTGTCGGGATCTGGTTGGTAGCCAGGCCACCGGTCAGGTTGACGATCTCGGCACCTTTGCCGCTGGCTGGGCGCTTATTGAAGCTGGCCATGACCGTGCCGTAGCCTTTCTCGGCAATCACTACCGGGTAGCCGCCGTCGAGGGCCAGGTTGTATTCGGGCGTAGGGTTGCGCTCGAAGTAGTAGGGGATGGCATCACCGCTGGTTTCTTCGGTGGTGTCGATCAGCAGTTTGAACTGCCGGGCGAGCGGCAGGTTTTCATCCTTGGCCACTTTCAGCGCGTACATCGCCACCACGATGCCGTTCTTGTCGTCCTCGGTGCCGCGGCCGTACATGCGGTCACCCACCAGGGTGACCTTGAACGGGTCCAGGCGCGTACCATCGGCCAGCTTCCAGTTGTCCGGGTTGACCGGCACGACGTCAGCGTGGGCATGGATGCCGATCACTTCCTTCCCGCTGCCCAGCGAGATCTCGTACACCCGGTTGTCGATGTTGCGGAAGGCCAGGCCGAAGCTGTCGGCCAAGGCCTTGATCCTGTCGGCGATCTTGAGGAATTCAGGGTTTTCGTACTGCGGCATACCCTCGACGTTGAAGGTGGGGATGGCTACCAGTTCACGCAGGGTTTCTGTAGCGGCCTTGCCATACTTGATGCGGGTATACAGGCCGAGCAGGCGGTTGATCTCGTCTTGTTGCCCGGCGGCCAGTGGCTTGTTGGCCAGGTAGGCGTCGACGGTTGCCTCGAGGTTGTCGGCCTTGCCCAGGTCGCTGCCTTTGAGCTTGCCGAGGAATTGCTTGAAGTCGCTTGGGTCGCTGCCGTCGAAGGCTTTGACGATAGCTGCGGACTGCTGCTGGGTGAGGTTGGCCTGGGCAGGCTGGGTGAACAGGCCGATGCTGGCCAGCAACAGGGTGGTGGCGGTGAGTTTTTTCAACTGCATGGTTGTGCGCATTCCTTCGCCAATCATTGTTATGGGTTACCCGTTCGGAGAACGGGAAGACGCCCACGCTAACATCAATGACCCGTGGCACGGGAGTACCAGAAAGGTGACATGGCGCACAAACGAAAAAGCCCCGGGCTCAGGCCCAGGGCTTTCTTGATATGGCGCACTCGGCGGGATTCGAACCCACGACCCCTGCCTTCGGAGGGCAGTACTCTATCCAGCTGAGCTACGAGTGCAACGCGCACGCATGATACCCATCTGT
Organism: Pseudomonas sp. 2,4-D; assembly: GCF_030418155.1. Taxonomy (NCBI): domain Bacteria; kingdom Pseudomonadati; phylum Pseudomonadota; class Gammaproteobacteria; order Pseudomonadales; family Pseudomonadaceae; genus Pseudomonas; species Pseudomonas sp. 2,4-D. The sequence goes on along the minus strand of NZ_JAUHUI010000019.1, from coordinate 63,796 downwards.
GTCGTTGACGTCCATCGCCTTGATCTGTAGCTGTTTTTACCGTGTTGGCTGTGCAGATCCCTGTGGGACGGATACACGACAATACAGATCGGAAATGAACAACGGTTGGTCGGGAGGTACCGGCCGGAACTGGGCGCACGTCAATGCCATCGATTACGGCGCCGATAACGACAGCATCATCGTTTCAGCCCAGCATCAGGGCGGAGTAAATTGGCCATGACAAGCAATGAAACGAATTTTGGCTTCGCCCCGCGTCCGGCCGCAGCATCGTCTACCCTTCAGCGGCCATTCTGCGGGCGATTTCAGATGGGCTGTTCAACCATTCGTTCTTTTTTTCGAACAGCCTATTGTCCAACACCCCAGCAGCCGCTTAGCATTCGTTTGAGATTTCAAACGCTCGATGCCCTGCCTTGGGCGCTTTTCAACAATCAACAATTCGGGAAGCCGACATGCAGCTCAAAGACGCTCAGTTGTTCCGCCAGCAAGCCTATATCAATGGTGAGTGGCTGGATGCGGACAACGGCCAGACCATCAAGGTGACCAACCCGGCCACCGGCGAAGTCATCGGTACCGTGCCGAAGATGGGCACTGCGGAAACCCGCCGCGCCATCGAAGCCGCCGACAAGGCCCTGCCGGCATGGCGTGCCCTGACTGCGAAAGAGCGCTCGGCCAAGCTGCGTCGCTGGTTCGAACTGATGATCGAGAACCAGGACGACCTGGCTCGCCTGATGACCACCGAACAGGGCAAGCCGCTGGCCGAAGCCAAGGGCGAAATCGCCTACGCTGCCTCGTTCATCGAGTGGTTCGCCGAAGAAGCCAAGCGCATCTACGGTGACACCATCCCGGGCCACCAGCCAGACAAGCGCCTGATTGTCATCAAGCAGCCAATCGGCGTTACCGCGGCCATCACCCCGTGGAACTTCCCGGCCGCCATGATCACCCGTAAAGCCGGCCCGGCCCTGGCCGCTGGCTGCACCATGGTCCTCAAGCCGGCTTCGCAAACCCCATACTCCGCTCTGGCGCTGGTCGAGCTGGCCCACCGTGCCGGCATCCCGGCTGGCGTGCTGAGTGTGGTTACCGGCAGCGCCGGCGAAGTTGGCGGCGAACTGACCGGCAACTCCCTGGTACGCAAGCTGTCCTTCACCGGCTCGACCGAAATCGGTCGCCAGCTGATGGAAGAATGCGCCAAGGACATCAAGAAGGTTTCCCTGGAGCTGGGTGGCAACGCCCCGTTCATCGTGTTCGACGACGCCGACCTGGACAAGGCGGTCGAGGGCGCGATCATCTCCAAGTACCGTAACAACGGCCAGACCTGCGTCTGCGCCAACCGTATCTACGTGCAGGACGGCGTCTACGACGCGTTCGCCGAGAAGCTGGCCGCTGCAGTTGCCAAGCTGAAGATCGGTAACGGCCTGGAAGAAGGCACCACCACTGGCCCGCTGATCGATGGCAAGGCTGTCGCCAAGGTCCAGGAACACATCGAGGACGCCGTCAGCAAAGGCGCCAAAGTGCTGTCCGGTGGCAAGCTGATCGAAGGCAACTTCTTCGAGCCGACCATCCTGGTTGACGTACCGAAGACCGCTGCTGTCGCCAAGGAAGAGACGTTCGGCCCACTGGCGCCGCTCTTCCGCTTCAAAGACGAAGCCGAAGTCATCGCCATGTCCAACGACACCGAGTTCGGCCTGGCCTCGTACTTCTACGCCCGTGACATGAGCCGTGTGTTCCGTGTCGCCGAAGCCCTGGAGTACGGCATGGTGGGTATCAACACCGGCCTGATCTCCAACGAAGTGGCGCCGTTCGGTGGTATCAAGGCTTCGGGCCTGGGCCGCGAAGGTTCCAAGTACGGTATCGAGGACTACCTCGAAATCAAATACCTGTGCATCAGCGTCTGATAGCACGGTAAAGGCTTTACCTCTGCCAGCGGGGCGCGAGAGCGACGTCTCGCTGGCCTTTTTTACATTGCAGTACCTGGTGGCCAGGGCGTTCACGACAGTCGATCAACGAATACTGTTCGCGAGCACTCCCAGCCGCCCCCGAATAAAAGCGCCATTCCTGTCGGCGCAATGAGGGCATTATGAGCAAAACCAACGAATCCTTGATGCAACGTCGTGTAGCTGCCGTCCCACGTGGCGTCGGCCAGATCCACCCGATCTTCGTCGACACCGCGAAGAACTCGACCGTGATCGACGTTGAAGGCCGCGAACTGATCGACTTCGCTGGCGGCATCGCAGTACTGAACACCGGCCACCTGCACCCGAAAGTGGTTGCAGCCGTGCAAGAGCAGCTGACCAAGGTCAGCCACACCTGCTTCCAGGTGCTGGCTTACGAACCCTACGTAGAGCTGTGCGAAAAGATCAACAAGCTGGTCCCAGGCGACTTCGACAAGAAGACCCTGCTGGTCACCACCGGCTCCGAAGCCGTTGAAAACGCCGTCAAGATCGCCCGTGCTGCCACTGGCCGCGCTGGCGTCATCGCCTTCACCGGCGGTTATCACGGCCGTACCATGATGACCCTGGGCCTGACCGGCAAGGTCGTGCCGTACTCCGCTGGTATGGGCCTGATGCCAGGCGGCATCTTCCGCGCCCTGTTCCCGAGCGAACTGCACGGTATCAGCGTTGACGACGCCATCGCCTCGGTCGAGCGCATCTTCAAGAACGACGCCGAGCCGCGCGACATCGCCGCAATCATCCTTGAGCCAGTGCAAGGCGAAGGCGGCTTCCTGCCAGCGCCGAAAGAGCTGATGAAACGCCTGCGCGCCCTGTGCGACCAGCACGGCATCCTGCTGATCGCCGACGAAGTACAAACTGGCGCTGGCCGTACCGGCACCTTCTTCGCCATGGAACAGATGGGCGTTGCGCCTGACCTGACCACCTTCGCCAAATCCATCGCTGGCGGCTTCCCGCTGGCCGGTGTGTGCGGCAAGGCCGAATACATGGACGCCATCGCTCCTGGCGGCCTGGGCGGTACCTACGCGGGTTCGCCGATCGCTTGCGCCGCGGCCCTGGCCGTGATCGAAGTGTTCGAGGAAGAAAAACTGCTGGACCGCAGCAAGGCTGTGGGTGAGCGCCTGACCGCTGGCCTGCGCGAAATCCAGAAGAAGTACCCGATCATCGGCGACGTCCGTGGTCTGGGCTCGATGATTGCCGTCGAAGTCTTCGAGAAGGGCACTCACACCCCGAACGCTGCTGCTGTTGGCCAGGTTGTCGCCAAGGCTCGTGAAAAGGGTCTGATCCTGCTGTCTTGCGGCACCTACGGCAACGTCCTGCGTATCCTGGTTCCGCTGACCGCCGAAGACGCGCTGCTGGACAAGGGCCTGGCCATCATCGAAGAGTGCTTCGCTGAAATCGCCTGATGTGACGCGCTTCAGAAAAAACCCGCCTAGGCGGGTTTTTTTATGCCCAGATAAGCCATGTGGCGCTATGGTTATCGGAGGACTGGCTTTGGAAGCTGCGACGGACTGTGTGTCAGGCTATTCAGGAGTAGTTGGCGATGAGCGCTGCAGCCCCCACCCCACCAAGCGTACTGATTGTCGAAGGCGATCCTTGGGTACGGGACATGCTCAGCGAGATGCTGCTCAGCGTGCGCTGTGACGCCCGCCTGCAGGTATGCGCGGATGGCTCGCAGGCACTCAGTGCCTTGTCCAGCAAGCCTGACCTGATCATCGCTGCCCGCGAGCTGGCCGGTGTCGACGGCCTCGACCTGCTGCGCAAGGTGCGCGCCAAAGGGCCAGGGGTGCCGTTCATTCTCATGAGTAACCGCAATGACAGCGCCAGTGTGCGCGAAGCGCTGCCCCTGCACCCCACGGCTTACCTGAGCAAGCCGCTGAACCTGGATAACCTGCGCAAGCGCCTGCAAGAGTTGCTGCTGGCCGTTGGCGAGGAGATTGCCTGCCCGATACCGGCGTTGCAGGCGGGAGCCAGCCTGCCAGCCTATCTTGAGCAGCGCCGCGCTACCGCCGATGGCGGGCCGCTGTTGGCCGATGTGCAGGTAGCGATCAATCGAGCGCTGAACCCCCAGGGCCTGAACCTCAGGGTGCTCGAAGAGGAAGTGCGTAACGACCCGCAAGTCACGGCGGTGCTGATCGCTGCCGCCAATAGTGCGGCATTGCACCGTGATGCCCCGGTGCAGACGTTGCTGCAGGCCCTGAACAAGCTTGGCAGTACCCAAAGCATGAACCTGATCCTGGGCATGACCCTCAAGCGCAGCGCACGCCTCAGTGACCCACTGTTGGCGGAGCACGCGACCCGTTACTGGGACCTGTCACTGCACACTGCCGAATATGGCCGCACCTTGGCGCGTATGCTCGAGCTGGACGAGGGACGTTGTTATTGCGCTGGCTTGCTGCATTGCCTGGGCGACCTGGCGGTGTTGCGCTGCCTGCAAGAGTGGCGCTTGGCCGGGGGAGATCTGGACGAGCGCAATGTGCAGCAATCGCTGGAAGAGTTTGGTGCGGCGTTCGGCTCGGCGCTGCGTACTCGCTGGCGTTTGCCGCTGGCACTGCGCGAGTTGATCGCTGCGATATACCAGTTGGGCGGTGGCGTTTACTCGCGGGAGATCCTGGCCATGAACCTGGCTGGGCAGTTGTCGCGGCTGCCGGCTGAGCAGGGGCTGGAGAAGGTGGCCAGCGGCAAGACGGCGCGCCTGCTCAAGCTTGGCCTGCCGGAGCTGAGGCGGTTGCGCAAGGTGGAGAACCCGGAAGTAAAGCCGCAGGAAGATCCGCCGGTGGCAGGGGCCGAGGTTTCCAGCTGAGATTCTGGGGCCGTCGTGGGCTTGCCCGCTTGTATGGCGCCGGCCCCGCGAATACCGGCCAACGCCGGAGTCCTGCCCCGTGCCGCCGGATCAGCCGCGGACTATCTGGTTCTTGCCCTGCCGCTTGGCCTGGTACATTGCCGCATCGGCCCGCGCATACAGGCTGTCCAGCGCCACATCCTCATCGGTCAGCCCGGTCAACCCCTGGCTCACCGTCACCCCGTACGTCTGCTGGCCATGGCTGAAGCTCAAGTGCTGAATCTGCCGTTGCAAGCGCTCGGCAATCTGCTCCGCGACCTGGGCGTTGCAGCCCGGAAACACCGCCGCAAATTCTTCGCCGCCAATGCGTCCGAACAGGTCGCCCCGGCGTAGCACGGCCTTGCCGCTGTCGGCGATGTGTTGCAGCACCTGGTCGCCTTCCTGGTGGCCATAGCTGTCATTGATGCGTTTGAAGTCGTCGATATCCAACAGCAGGAAAGCCAGCGGTGTACCGTCCGCGCGTGCACTGTCGAAGGCTTGCTGAGCACATTCGAAAAAGTGCCTGCGGTTACTGCTCTGGGTCAGCACGTCGGTGGTGGCCAGGCGCTGCAGTTCGCCTTCAAGCTGCTTCTTCTCGGTGATGTCTTCGGCGATACCGACAATGATTACCCGGTCGCCATCGTGCTGCTGGTTGATGTAGCACTTGTCGCTCAGCCAGCGCAGTTGCCCATCGGCATTGAGGATGCGGTACTCGCGGTCTTCCACCGCGCCCTTGAGCAGTACCTGGGCCAGGCTACGTTCGGCGAACTCGAGGTCGTCGGGGTAGATGCTGTCACGCCATTCGTTGTAGTCAGCCAGCACCAGGCTGACCGGGCGGCCGAAGATGCGCTCGTAGGCTGGGCTCACGTACAGCACCTGACGGGTTTCCCAGTCGAAGGCCCAGAGCACTGCGTTGACGCTGTCGAGCAACGAGCTGAACAGCTGATCACGCTCACTCAGGCGGGCAACCTCACCTTGGGCGTGGAGTAACGCCAGTAAAGTCTGGGCGGCTTCGGGAGGAGGGGTGCCGGGGAAAATCGTGGGAATGTTCTTGGCCATGTGCACGGAGCAGGTCTCAACGTGAAAGCGTGCGGCCAGCATCCGGCCCGCCACGCAGGCGATATTCCGGATTCGAGTGGAGAGGTGAGGGCGAAGTTCCGAATGGCACGCCCCGCTGGGGGGCGTGCCGATCAACGGCGGTCAGGCGCCGGTCGGGCGCAGCGAGTAAGTCTTGAGTTGTGCCGCGAAGTCGCGCAGTGCCTGGATGCCGCTGGTTTCGGCCTCATGTACCCAGTCTTTCATGGCTGCCAGCATGTCGTGGCCGTTAGCACTGGTGCGCGCCCAGATCTGCTGCAGGGCCAGGCGCTTTTCGTAGATGGTTTTCAGTGCCTGGCTATGCGCGAGCATGGACTCGATGCGCACGTGGTGGCGGTCTTCCAGGAGGCTGGTTTCGCGAGACAGCAGCCGCTTGGCACGGCGGAAGCGGTGGCGCACCGAGGCATCGACACGGGCCAGTTCCTGTTTCACCAGCGGGCCGATCACCAGCTTGCGGTACTGGGCCATGATCTGGAAGCGGTTGTTGAGGATGGCCATGGCGGTGTCCATGTCCAGGCTGGCCTTGCCGGCCACCCGGTGGGCGATGGGCGCCACGCGCTGCACCTTGGCCAGACGCAGCAGGCAGAACAGGCGGATCCACGCCCAGCCCATGTCGAACTCCCAGCGTTTGACCGAGAGCTTGGCCGAGTTGGGGTAGGTGTGGTGGTTGTTGTGCAGTTCTTCACCGCCGATGACGATGCCCCAGGGCACCAGGTTGGTGGCGGCGTCGCGGCATTCGAAGTTGCGATAGCCCAGGGCATGGCCCAGGCCGTTGACCACCCCGGCGGCCCAGAACGGAATCCACATCATCTGCACCGCCCAGATGGTGATGCCCAGGGTGCCGAACAGCAGCAGGTCGATCACCGCCATCAGTGCGATACCGCCCAGTTTGTAACGCGAGTACAGGTTGCGCTCGATCCAGTCATCCGGGCAGTTCTTGCCATAGATGCGCAAGGTTTCGGGGTTGCGCGCCTCTTCACGGTACAGCTCGGCACCTTTGCGCAGCACTGTTCCCAGGCCCTTGTACACCGGGCTGTGCGGGTCGTCGGGGGTTTCGCACTTGGCGTGGTGCTTGCGGTGGACGGAGGTCCACTCACGGGTGTTCTGCGCCGTGGTCAGCCACAGCCAGAAGCGGAAGAAGTGCTTGAGCGCGCCGTTGAGCTCCAGGGCCCGGTGCGCGGAGTAGCGATGCAGGTAGACCGTGACGCTGACAATGGTCACGTGGGTCATCAACAGAGTGATGCCGACCAGTTGCCAGGCCGACAGGTCGAGCAGGCCGTTATACCACATAGGTGCAAATACCCTCGAAATGCAGGGGGAAGGGCTGATTATCCCTTGGCGGGGAAATAAAACCAGTCAACCGTTGAGATAGGAGGTCACGACATGTTTCAGCCTTTATAATGCCCACTCCTTTTTGATGGCCTTTCCCACCCGACATGTCTGTTTCCGTTCGCGACGCCTTGCGCATGGCTGCGCTGTATGTGGTGCTCTCGATCCTCTGGCTTGCGCTGGCGGAGGTGATGCTGCACAGCATGACTGACGATCCCTTGGCACTGACCGTGGGGCGGCAGATCAACGTGGTGGTCTGGGTGCTGCTCAGTGCCTTGCTGATCTATGTGTCGCGCGTGCGCCTGCTCAATTTCATCGGTCATGGCGCGCGTTTGCGTTGTGAAGACCGTGAACGGCTGCGCATGGCTGCCGCAGTGTTCGACAGTACCCTCGAAGGTGTGCTGGTGACCGACCGCCAAGGCCTGATCGTGCACGTCAATCGTGCCTTCATGCGCATCACCGGCTACCAGCAGGATGAGGTCATCGGCCAGCGCCCGAGCAAGTTCAAGTCCGGCCACCATGGCCTGGCCTTCTACCAGGAGGTTTTCGCCACCCTGGCCGAGAAGGGCGAGTGGAGCGGTGAAATCTGGAATCGGCGCAAAAGCGGCGAGATCTACCCGCAGTGGCAGACTATTTGCGCCATTCGCGACGACGAAGGTGAGCTCAGCCATTACGTGGCGGTGTTCAGTGACATCAGCGCCATCAAGCATTCGGAACAGGAACTTGCCTATCTGGCCCACCACGACCCGCTGACTGGCCTGCCCAACCGCCTGCTGTTTACCGACCGGGTGGAGCAGGCATTGGCGGCGGCGCAGGCCAACAAGCGCGGTTGCGCCTTGTTGCTGCTGGACCTGGATCACTTCCAGAGCATAAACGACGGCCTGGGCCATACCATTGGCGACCAGTTGCTGAAGCTGGTGGGCGAGCGTCTGGGGGAGGTGTTGGGTAACGGTGTGACCCTTGCGCGTCTGGGCGGCGACGAATTCGGCGTGCTGGTCGAGAACTGCCAGCAGGTCGGCCAGGCGGGCAAGCTGGCGCAGTGCATCATCGAGCGTATGCGTGAGCCGTTTCAGTTCGAGGGCAACCGTCTGTTCATCAGCGCCAGCGTCGGAATCAGCCTTTACCCCAGCGATGCCTTGGGTGCCGAGCAATTGCTGCGCAATGCCGACTCGGCGTTGTACAAGGCCAAAAGCAACGGGCGGGCCTGCTATGCGCTGTACACCGAAGAGCTGACCGCCCATGCACAGCATCGGGTCGAGACCGCCGCTGAATTGCGTCGGGCCCTGGAGCAGGATGAACTGCGGGTGTACTTCCAGCCGGTACACGACCTGGCGTCAGGCCGACAGGTCGGGGTCGAGACGCTGGTGCGCTGGCAGCACCCCAGGCGCGGCCTGGTACCGCCGGGCGAGTTCATCCCGATTGCCGAACGCACCGGCCTGATTGCCGAGATCGATACCTGGGTGCTGCAACAGGCCTGTCGGCAAATGGTGCAGTGGCAGGCTCAAGGCCGGCAGCTGACATTTGTGGGGGTGAACATCTCCAGTCGCCTGTTTGGCCAGCATGAGCTGTATCGGCAGGTAGCCGAAGTGCTGCACGACACCGGCCTCGCCCCGGCCTTGCTGGAGCTGGAAGTGACCGAAAGCGCGGTGATGGAAGACCCTGAGGTGGCGCTGGAGCAACTGCACCGCTTGCGCGAACTGGGGGTGACCCTGGCCATCGACGACTTTGGCACCGGGTATTCGTCACTGCTGCGGCTCAAGCGTTTGCCGGTGCAGAAGCTGAAAATCGACCAAGGATTTGTGGCTGGGTTGCCAGTGGATGAAGACGACATCGCCATCGTGCGGGTGATCATCGCCTTGGCCCGTAGCATGGGTATGCAGGTGCATGCCGAGGGCATCGAGCAGGCGGAGCAGGCCAGCTTCCTGTTGCAGGAGGAGTGCCAGTTGGGTCAAGGGTACTGGTTCGGGCGGCCAGTGCCGGCTGAGGATCTTCGCTGGGATTGAGAGCGGGCTGCAACGCAGCCCTGGATTTCAGCGCTTGTTCAAACCCTTCGCCAGGCGGTCCCCGCCCAGTTGGATCAACGCCACTAACGCTACCAGCATGGCGATCACGGTCAGCATGATCTGGCTGTCGAAACGCTGGTAGCCATACCGATAGGCGATATCCCCAAGCCCGCCGGCACCAATCGCCCCGGCCATCGCCGACGAGTTGATCAAGGTCACCAAGGTAATGGTGAAGCCCCCGACGATCCCCGGCAGCGCCTCGGGCAACAGTACATGCCAGATGATGTGCCTGCGCCGGCAGCCCATGGCCTGTGCGGCTTCCACCAGACCATGGTCGACTTCACGCAGGCTGACCTCGGCAATCCGCGCAAAGAACGGTGTGGCGGCAATGGTCAGCGGCACCACGGCCGCCCACACACCATAAGTGGTACCCACCACCAGGCGGGTGAAAGGAATCAGCGCAACCATCAGGATCAGAAACGGAATCGAGCGGAACAGGTTGACGAAGGCGCCCAGCACCCGGTTCAGCAGCCGCGCCTCGAAGATCCCGCCCTTGTCGCTGGTGACCAGCAGCACCGCCATGGGTACACCCACCAGCAGGGCGATCAGTGACGAAACCCCAACCATCAGCAGCGTATCCAGCAAGCCTTCCAGCAGGCGATCAATCCACATGGCCCAATACCTCCACGTCCTCGGCCCAACGGCGGGCACGTTCCAGCAATTGATGGGTGTCGTGCGGCGAGTGTTGCACCGAGAGGATGAGTTGCCCCAAGGCATGTTCGCCGATGGTTTCCACGCCGCCCTGCAGCAGACGCACACGCCCGCCCAGGTCGTTGAACAGGGCAGACAGCTCTGGCTCGCCGAGCACCGTCAGTTTCAGCACTACGGCGCTGTTGCCGCTCGCCGGGCGGGCCTGGAGGCTGGCTTGCAGTGCGGCGGGTAGCTTGGCCTGCAAATGGGCGAGCAGGGTGCGGGTAACCTCGTGACGGGGTGAGCCAAACACCCGCCAGACCTCGCCCTGCTCGACCACTGCGCCGCGTTCCAGTACCACTACCCGGTGACAGATGTCGCGAATCACCGCCATTTCGTGGGTGATCAGCACGATGGTCAGGCCCAGGCGCTGGTTGATATCGCGCAGCAGCTCCAGGATTGAGGCGGTGGTTTCCGGGTCCAGCGCCGAGGTGGCCTCGTCGCACAGCAGGATCTCGGGGCTGTGCACCAGTGCCCTGGCAATGCCCACGCGCTGTTTCTGCCCGCCGGACAGTTGCGCCGGGTACACGTGATGTTTTTCCTGCAGGCCGACCAGTTCCAGCAATTCGCGCACTTTGCGCTGGCGCTCGGCCTTGGGCACGCCGGCGACTTTCAAAGGCAATTCGACGTTCTGCCACACGGTCTTGGCCGACATCAGGTTGAAGTGCTGGAAGATCATGCCGATGCGCCGGCGCAGGGCCACAAGGTGGTCCTCATCGAAAAGCGCGATATCCACCTGGTCGATCAATACGCGGCCCTGGCTGGGTTTCTCCAGGCGGTTGATGGTGCGCAGCAGTGATGACTTACCGGCGCCGCTGCGGCCGATGATGCCGAAGATCTCGCCATGGCGGATGTTCAAGTCGATGCCTTGCAACGCCGGTTGCGCCTGGCCCGGGTAGGTCTTGCCCAGGCCGATGAAGCGTACATGGGCTTCATTGACCTCGGGGCGCAGGGCCTGTTCTCTGGCCAATGGCGGCAGTGCTTGGGGTGTGGGCGCCCTGAGCGCGTTGGCCTGGCTCATTTCAGCCTTCCCAGCCGGCTTGGTAGAGCTTGCCGTGAGCTTTGTTCAACGCAGCGCGCACCGCTGGCGAATGCTGGTAGATGTCGACGAACTTGGCCAGGCGTGGATCGTCCTTGCTTTGCGGGCGGATGACGAACTGGATTACGTACTCCTTGTTTTCCAGCCCGTCGAACAGCAACGCCGAGGTGGCATCGAAGGTATTGGCCAGGCGGATGTAGGCCGGGTAACCCTGCACCAGGTCTGCGTCGTCGTAGGCACGTACCAGTTGCACCGCCTCGACCTGAAGGATCTTGAGCTTTTTAGGGTTGGCGACGATGTCATCCTCGGTGGCCTTGTAGCCCACGCCGGGCTTCAGGGTGATCAACCCTGCCTTGGCCAGCAGCAGCAGGCCGCGGCCGCTGTTGATCGGGTCGTTGGCGATGGCCACGCTGGCGCCTTCAGGCAGCTCGGCAAAGCTTTTGTACTTTTTTGAGTACAGGCCAACGTTGTTGATGATGCCCGGAGCGTAAGGCACGAGGTTGAAGCCTGCAGCAGCCTTGGCGTTTTCCAGGAACGGGATGTGCTGGAAGTAGTTCGCGTCGATGTCGCCGCTGTTGAGGCTGACATTGGGCGCAATCCAGTCGCTGAACTCGATCAGCTTCACTTCCAGGCCTCGCTTGTGGGCTTCTTCCACCGCGGCTTCCAGCGGAATGGCAAAGGCCGAGGTGGTACCGATCTTCAACGGCTCGGCAGCAAGGGCACCGGCGCACAGGCCGAGGGTGATGGCAATGGCCGCGACGGGCCGGAACAGTTTCTCAAGCATGGTGCAGGGCTCCAGTCGGGGCAGGGGTAAAGCGGTAAGCCGAGCCAGGATGGTCGGCGGGTAAGTGCGGGCGGTCGGCCTGGAACAGTTTTTCGCGCAGGGTGCCTTCGGTGTAGGCAGTCTTGTAACGGCCACGCTGCTGAAGTTGCGGGATGACCAGCTCGATGAAGTCCTCGAAGCTCTCCGGGGTGACGGTGCGGGTCAGGTTGAAACCGTCCAAGCCGGTTTCATCGATCCACGCGATCAACTGTTCGGCCACCTGCTCAGGCGCGCCGACCAGGGTTACGTAGCGGCCGCCCAGGGCGTGCTGTTGCAACAGGCGCCGGCGGGTCCAGGCGTTGTCTTGCAACTGGCGCGTGGCTGACTGGATGGCGTTGCCCTGGCTGAAGGCAATGGGTTGGTCCAGTTCATAGGCGGCGAAGTCGATGCCAGTGGACGCGGCGAAGTGCGCGACCCCCGCTTCGGCGCTGGCGTGGCGCAGGTACTCGGCGTGTTTGGCCTGGGCCAGTTGCTCGGTGGCCGCAACGATCACCGTGATGCCCATGAACACCTTGACCGCCTGCGGGTCGCGGCCGGCGGCCTGGGTGGCCGCGCGAACCTTGTCGACCTGGGCACGGGTGGCTGCCTTGTCCTGGCCACTGATGAACACGCATTCGGCATGGTTGCCGGCGAAGGCCAGGCCACGCTGCGAGCTGCCGGCCTGGAACAGCACCGGGGTGCGCTGCGGTGAGGGCTCGCACAGGTGGTAGCCTTCGACCTTGTAGAACTCGCCCTGATGCTGAACCTTGCGCACCTTGTCGGGCGAGGCATAGACGCGATGCTCGCGGTCGGCGACCACTGCGTCATCGGCCCAGCTGCCTTCCAGCAGCTTGTACAACACCTGCAGGTATTCATCGGCCTGGTCGTAGCGGCGATCATGCTCGGGTTGCTGCGCCAGGCCCATGGCCCGGGCGGCGCTGTCGAGGTAGCCGGTGACGATGTTCCAGCCCACCCGGCCATTGCTCAGGTGGTCGAGTGTGGAAAGGCGCCGGGCGAACAGGTACGGCGCCTCGTAGGTGAGGTTGGCGGTAAGGCCGAAACCCAGGTGACGAGTGACCGCAGCCATGGCGGAGACCAGCAGCAGCGGGTCGTTGACCGGCAGCTGGATCGACTCCTTGAGGGTGACGTCCAGTGACTGGCCGTAGATGTCGTAGGTACCGACGATGTCGGCAATGAAAAGCCCGTCGAACAGGCCGCGCTCCAGCAGGCGTGCCAGGTTGGTCCAGTAGTCCAGGGTCTTGTACTGGGTCGAAGTGTCCCGTGGGTGGGTCCACAGGCCGTGGTTGATGTGCCCGATGCAGTTCATGTTGAAGGCATTGAGCAGAATCTGCTTGGCCATCAGATGGTCCCCCGGCGTGGCGGGTTGGCATCGTTGAGGTAGTAGTTGCCGACGGCGTGGTATTTCCAGCGCACCGGGTCGTGCAGGGTGTGCACGCGAGCGTTGCGCCAGTGGCGGTCGAGGTTGTGTTCGGCCAATGTTGCCTGGCTGCCGCCCAGTTCGAACAGGGTGGTACCGGCGGTGAGGGAAATTTCGGTGCTGATGGCGCGTGCTTCGGCCACGGCAATGGAGGCGGCGGCCACATTGTCGGCAGTGCTGTCGTCGCGGGCGCGGTCGAGGTATTCGCCTGCGCGCTCCAGCAGGGCTTCGGCCGCATGCAAGCGGACCGCCAGATGGCCGAAGCTTTTCAGCGTCAGCGGGTCATCCGTGGCCTTGTCCAGGCCGGAGTCGACCCACGGACGGCTGCGGGTGCGGACGAAGTGCAGGGCGTCTTCATAGGCGGCGCGGGCAATACCGGTGTCGATGGCGGCATGGAGGATCTGCGCCAGCGGGCCGACCGGGGTGGGGCGCTCGAAGGCGCTCTGGAACGGCACCACGTCGGCTGCGCTGACGTACACGTTATCGAACACCACCGAACCGCTGCCGGTGGTGCGCTGGCCGAAGCCGCTCCAGTCGTCGATCACCTGCAGCCCCTGGCTGTCGGCCGGGACGAAGGCCAACTGTTGTATGCCTTGTTCATCCACGACCGAGGTTGGAATGCGCTGGGCATAGATGGCGCCTGTGGAATAGAACTTGCGCCCGTTGATGCGGAATCCATCGCCGTCACGGCTCAGGCGGGTGGTGCGCTCGTGGGCGGTCTTGGTGCCCAGCTCGGCCAGGGCATTGCCGAAACGGCGGCCGGCCAGTACCTCGGCGTACAGGCGCTGTTGCTGTTCGGGGCTGCCGTTTACCCGCAGCACTTCCAGACCGTAGAAATGATTCTGCGGAATCTGCCCGAGCGAACCGTCGGCCTGCGCGATACGGGCGATGACCTTGGCCAGGGTGACGTTGGACACGCCGGCACCGCCGAAGGCTTTGGGCACACTGATGGCCCACAGGCCGGAGCGGGTGAACAGCTCGAGTTCGGCCAGCGGCAGGCGGCGCTCGCGGTCGCGCAGGGCGCTGTCGCGGCGCAGTTGCTGGGCGATGTCTTCGGCGACGGCCAGGGCTTGGGCGTCGCTGGTGATGATAGCGATTGTCATGGAGTTCTCCGGGGGGCCGCTTCGTGGCCCTTCGCGGGCTTGCCCGCTCCCACAGGTGAAGTGATGCCAGTTCAGGCGGTGGCAATCCTGTGGCAGCGGGCAAGCCCGCGAAGGGCTGCGCAGCAGCCCCAAAGGCAGCAAATCAGATCCAGGAATGCCGTGCAGGCAAGGTGCCGTTGAGGTGGTAAGCGCCCACCGCGTGGTACTTCCAGCGCACCGGGTCGTGCAGAGTGTGCACCCGGGCATTTCGCCAGTGGCGGTCGAGGTTGAACTCGGCAAGGGTGGCGCGGCTGCCGGCCAGCTCGAACAGCTTTTCGCTGGCCTGCAGGGCAATCTCGGTGGTCAGCACCTTGGCCTCCGCCACTGCGATCGAGGCCCGTGCTGCGGCGTCGGCATCGATCGGAGCGGCATTGACCTCGTCGAGCACCCGAGCAGCCTTGCGCAGCAGCGCTTCTGCCGCGTGGAGTTCAAGCTTCAGGCGGCCGATGTCAGCGATCACATAAGGGTCGTCGCTAGCCCGCTCGACATTGGCTTCGATCCAAGGGCGGGACTTTTCGCGCACGAACGTGATCGCATCATCGATTGCCGCTTCGGCGATGCCGGCGTCGATCGCCGCCTGGATCAGCTGCGAAGCTGCACCCTGAATGTTGGGGATATCGCGCTGGCGCCAGTTGTCGATCACCAGTTCCGCGTCAACCGGCACCTGGTCCAGCAGCACGGTACCGCTGGCGGTGGTGCGCTGGCCGAACCCGGACCAGTCATCGACAATGCGCAACCCCGGGCTTCCCCGGCGCACGAATGCCAGGCGCTGGCGGCCTTCGTCGTCGAGGGCTTTTACCGCCACCCAATGGGCGAACAAGGCACCGGTGGAGTAGAACTTCTCGCCACTTATGCGGTAGCTGTCGCCGGCGCGCGTAATTCGGGCCTTGAGGGTGAGGGTATCCCTGGTGCCACGTTCAGGCCCGGCATTGCCGATGCGCCAGCCGTCGAGCACGCTTCGGAAGATCAGCGCTTGCTGCGCCTCGCTGGCCGTCAGGCGCAGCAGTTGCAGCATGCCGAACTGGTTCTGCGGGATCTGCCCCAGGGCGGGGTCGGCGGCGCTGATCAGGCGGAACACTTCGGCGACGGTTGCGAACGATACGTCGGGACCACCGTAGGCCTTGGGTACGCTGATGCTGCCCAGACCGCTTCGGGTAAACAGTTCGATTTCGGCCCAGGGCAGTTTGCGTTGCTGGTCGCGCCGTGCAGCTTGCTCACGGGCGACCTTGGCCAGCTCGCGGGCCGCTTGCAGGGCTTCGGCGTCGTTGCGCAGTACCTTGGCCGGCAGCAGCGGGGGCGAGCTGTCCAAATCGCTATGGAATTGGGTGTTGGCTTGGCTGGGCATCAGTGCCGCTCCTTGGCTGCACTCAATGCCCTGGCGTTCCGCACTGGGGTGATTGTGATCCTGACCATTCCTGACCTCACAAAATAGTTATGTCGCTACAGCTGATCGCGACAGACGTGTGCTGGTCCGGTGGTCCGGTATATATACCCTAATGATTTATAAAAATTTTATGAACTAACTTTTTGGAATAATTATAGAAGGGGCGATTTGTTACGGGCGTGCCGGCCTCTTCGCGGGTTAACCCGCTCCTACACATGCCTCAAGATCTGTGCACTGTAGGAGCGGGTTTACCCGCGAATGGGCCGGAACAGGTTTACTCGGAGGCCGCAGTCCCGAGGAACTTGCGCAAGAACTGCCGCGTACGCTCTTCCTTCGGCGCTGCAAACAGGGCCTTGGCCTCGCCCTGCTCCACGATCACGCCCTTGTCGAAGAAGATCACCCGGTTCGCCACGTCCCGGGCAAAGCTCATCTCGTGGGTGACGATGATCATGGTGCGCTTTTCCTCGGCCAGGCCGCGGATGGTCGCCAGTACTTCACCGACCAGCTCTGGGTCCAGCGCCGAGGTCGGTTCGTCGAACAGGATTACCTCTGGTTCCATGGCCAGGGCACGGGCGATGGCCACGCGTTGTTGCTGGCCGCCGGACAGGCGCCGTGGGTAGGCGTCTTCCTTGCCCGCCAGGCCGACTTTGGCCAGCAGGCGCCGGCCAAGCTCGATGGCCTGCTCGCGAGGCGTTTTCTTGACGATCACCGGCCCCTCGATCACGTTCTCCAGGGCGGTGCGGTGGGGGAACAGGTTGAAGTTCTGGAACACGAACCCGGCTTGCTGGCGCAAACGGCGAATCGCACCCTGCTGCCCGCCCAAAGGGCGGTTGGCATCGATGCTGATGGCGCCGATCTGGATCTGCCCGGCATCGGGAGTTTCCAGCAGGTTAAGGCAGCGCAGGAAGGTGGTTTTGCCCGAGCCACTGGGGCCGATGATGGCCACCACTTCACCGGGCTGCACGGTCAGGTCGATACCGTTGAGCACGGTCTGGCCCTTGAACCGCTTGGTCAGGCCTTTGACTTCAATCATGCTCAATGCTCCTGGTCATGCTGGTTGACCCGCGCTTCCATGCGGTTCTGGAAGTGCGCAAGGATGCTGCACAGCACCCAGTAGATGACCGCGACCGCCACGTACATGGTGAACACTTCGAACGTGCGCGCGGTAATCAGCTGGGCTTGGCGGAACAGCTCGGGCACCTGGATGGTCGCCGCCAGGGCGGTGTCCTTTACCAGCGAGATGAAGCTGTTGCCCAGCGGTGGCAACGCGGTGCGCAAGGCCTGTGGCAGGATCGCCCGGCGCATGGCTTGCACGCGGGTCATGCCGATGCTGGCGGCTGCTTCCCACTGGCCCCGGTCGATCGAGGAAATGGCTGCGCGCAGAATCTCGCAGATATAGGCCGCCATGTTCAGCGACAGGCCGATCAGCGAAGCGGGGATCGGGTCCAGCTCGATGCCGATTTGCGGCATGCCGAAATAGATGACGAACAGCTGCACCAGCAGCGGCGTGCCGCGGAAGAACGACACGTAGACCCGCGCCAGCCAGTTCAGCGGCAGAATCTTCGACAGCCGCATCAGCGCCAGGGCAAAGCCCAGCACCAGACCGAAGAACATGCCGCCGACACTGAGCAGCACCGTATAACCCGCGCCCTTCAGCAGGAAGGGCGCAGAGTCGACAACGAGTTGCAGGCTTTCAGCGATCATTTGGTGACATCGGCACCGAAGTACTTCTCGGACAGCTTGGCCAGCGTGCCGTCAGCTTTTAGCTTGTCGATGGCCTTGTTGATGGCTGCCAACAGTTCCGGCTCACCTTTGCGCATGGCCACGCCGCTTTCCAGGCGCGAGAAGGCATCGCCGGCAAGTTGGGTGTCCTTGGCTTTTTGCGCGTATTCCAGCGCCGCCAGGCGGTCGATCAGGATGGCGTCGATACGGCCGTTGCGCAGGTCAGCAAACTTGCTTGGGTCGTCTTCATAGGTGCGCACATCGGCTTGCGGCACGTCCTTCTTCACCCACTGTTCGTAGTTGGTGCCAAGGCCTACGCCGACCTTTTTGCCGGCCAGGTCCTGTGCGCCCTTGATGTTCAACTGCTCGGCTTTCTTCTTCAGGATCAGTGCCTGGATGCCGGAGACAGTGTAGGGCTCGGAGAAGTCGTACTTTTTCTTGCGCTCCTCGGAAATGGTCACCTGATTGACCACTACATCCAGGCGTTTGGATTCCAGCGCGGCGAGGATGCCGTCCCACTTGGTCGGCTGGATCTTGGCCTTGACCCCCAGCTCCTTGGCCAGCAGCTCGGACAGCTCCACTTCGAAGCCGGTCAGTTTGCCGTTTTCGTCCTGGAAGCTGAATGGCGGGTAGGTGCCCTCGAGGCCGACGTTGATGACGCCTTTTTCCTGGATGGTCTTCAATTGCTCGCCGGCGAAAGCCTGGCTGAGCAGGCCGGCACCCAGCAGGAGGGCCAGGCTGGCGTTGAGTAGCGGTTTGGCGAATTTCGACATGGCAGAGCCCCGCGCTTGTTGTCTAGGTAGTGAGGTGGCGACTATAGGGTTGGCTGATTAGGCCGGGAAATACTAAAAAATCACTTTAATATTCCCTTTTTTGATTTTTGCCAGGTGCCGGCTGCTTTGAGGGTAGGCGACGATACCCACTCCGTCATCGCGGCTTATGCCTGACTTAGCGCAGGATGGAATAAAGCGTTGTTTTTTCCAAGCCTCGGATTTGCCGTAAAGTGGATTGCATGCAGGCAGGTTCGGCCCTTTCGCGGGCCTGGCAACAAAATCAGATGGCCTATACGGCAGGAGAAAACCGTGAGCGAACAACCTTCATCCGCGCATTGGCAGTTGCAGAGCATTGTCACTGGCCTGCGCGGGGCCCGTGAGCAATGGCGCACCCGTAATGGCCGCAGTATTGGCGAGCAGGGCGGGCGCGAGCTGCCGTCGCGCGAAGCGATGCGACAGATTCTGGAGCAACTGTGCGGGGCGCTGTTCCCCATGCGCCTGGGGCCAGTCGACCTGCGCGAAGAAAGTGAAGACTTCTACGTCGGCCATACCCTGGATGCCGCGCTGACCGCCTTGCTGGCCCAGGCTCGTCTTGAACTTCGCTACGCGGCACGGCAAAGCAAGGCTGAGCTGGCTGGCGTCGACGCCCGTGCGCTGAGCCTGATCCAGGGCTTTGCAGCTGCGCTACCGGAACTGCGCGTTCTGCTCGACACTGATGTGCTGGCCGCCTACCACGGCGACCCGGCAGCGCGCAGCGTCGATGAAGTGCTGCTGTGCTACCCGGGCATCCTGGCGATCATCCACCACCGGCTGGCGCATCACCTGTACAAGGCAGGGCTGCCGCTGCTGGCGCGGATCAGTTCGGAGCTGGCGCATTCGGCCACCGGTATCGACATTCACCCGGGGGCGCAGATCGGCCCGAGCTTCTTCATCGATCATGGTACGGGTGTGGTCATTGGTGAAACCGCGATCATCGGCGAGCGCGTGCGCATCTACCAGGCGGTGACCCTGGGCGCCAAGCGTTTCCCCAGCGATGAGTCGGGTACGCTGCATAAAGGCCTGCCACGGCACCCGATCGTCGAGGACGATGTGGTGATTTATGCCGGGGCCACGGTGCTTGGGCGTATTACCATCGGTAAGGGTTCGACCATTGGCGGTAATGTGTGGCTGACTCGCAGTGTGCCGGCTGAAAGCAATATTACTCAGGCCAACCTGCAGCTGGATTGCCAGGACAAGAACTGATCCAGCAGTGCAATTGCCTGTGCCGGCCTCTTCGCGGGCAAGCCCGCGCCTACGACGGACGTACCAGATGTAGGTGCGGGTTTACCCGCGAAGAGGCCGGAACAGGACGACACCAATTGGCGCCCCAATTCGCATTGAAATCCGATCCATGTTTAACTTGAACGCTTGTTCAATGAAAAACGCTGGTCCGCTGCCGGTGTTCAACAGGAGGATTCCTTTGCTGAACCCGTTCATTCCGAACCTCACGTCATTCGACGAGGTGCACGCCCTATGAGTGCACCGAACCCTTCCGCTGCCAACGGCAAAATCCGCATGAACCCCCCGGTGTTCTACTTTGCGGCGAGTTTCATCCTCATCTTTGGCCTGGTAGTCATCTCCAACCCGCAAGCCGCAGGTGACTGGTTGCTGGCGGCGCAGAACTGGGCGGCCAACACGGTCGGCTGGTACTACATGCTGGCGATGACGCTGTACCTGGTCTTCGTGGTGGTCACCGCCTTGTCTGGCTACGGCAAGATCAAACTCGGTGCCGACCACGACGAACCCGAGTTCAGCTACCTGTCGTGGGCCGGCATGCTGTTCGCCGCCGGCATCAGCATCACGCTGTTCTTCTTCTGTGTCTCCGAACCGCTGACCCACATGCTGCAACCGCCGCAAGGCGAAGCCGGCACGGTCGAGGCCGGGCGCCAGGCGATGCAGATCCTGTTCCTGCACTGGGGCCTGCATGGCTGGGGGGTGTTCGCCTTCGTCGGCATGGCATTGGCCTATTTCGCCTACCGGCACAACCTGCCGCTGGCCCTGCGTTCGGCGCTGTACCCGCTGATTGGCAAGCGCATCAACGGCCCGATCGGCTATGCGGTGGATGGCTTCGGCATCATCGCCACGGTGTTCGGGCTGGGCGCCGACATGGGCTTTGGGGTGCTGCATCTGAACGCCGGCCTGGACTACCTGTTCGGTATCAGCCACAGCCAGTGGGTGCAAGTGATCCTCATCACCCTGATGATGGGCGCGGCTGTGGCCGTAGCCGTGGCCGGGGTGGAGAAGGGGGTGCGGGTGATGAGCGATATCAACCTGTTCCTGGCCTGTGCGCTGCTGCTGTTCGTGCTGTTCGCCGGGCCTACCCAGCACCTGTTCAACACACTGATCCAGAACCTGGGCGACTACCTGGGTGCGTTGCCGCGCAAGAGCTTCGACGTGTATGCCTATGGTGAAAACCGTGGCTGGCTGGGCGGCTGGACCGTGTTCTACTGGGCCTGGTGGATTGCCTGGGCGCCGTTCGTGGGCCTGTTCATCGCCCGCATCTCCCGTGGCCGTACCATCCGCGAGTTCGTCTTTGGCGTGCTGCTGATTCCGCTGGGCTTTACCCTGGCGTGGATGTCGATATTCGGCAACAGCGCCCTGGACCAGGTGATCAACCACGGCATGACCGCACTCGGCCAGTCGGCGCTGGACAACCCGTCGATGAGCCTGTACCTGCTGCTGGAAACCTACCCCTGGAGCAAGGCAGTGATCGCCACCACGGTGTTCATCAGCTTCGTGTTCTTCGTCACCTCGGCCGACTCGGGCACCGTGGTGCTGTCGACCTTGTCGGCCAAGGGCGGTGACGCTGATGAAGATGGGCCGAACTGGCTGCGTATCTTTTGGGGGGCGATGACTGCGCTGATCACCAGTGCGCTGTTGTTCGCTGGCAGCATCGATTCGTTGAAATCGGCAGTGGTGCTGACGTCGCTGCCGTTCTCGCTCATTCTGCTGTGCATGATGTGGGGGCTGCACAAGGCGTTCTACCTGGAGTCGCAGCGGCAGATCGCGCAGATGCACTCGCTGGCCCCGTTCGCCCAGTCACGTCGCGGCCGTGGCGGCTGGCGCCAGCGCCTGAGCCAGGCAGTGCACTTCCCGTCGCGTGATGAGGTGTACCGCTTCATGGATGATGTGGTGCGCCCGGCGATTGCCGATGTGCGTGAAGTGTTCGAGCAGAAAGGCCTGGTACTGATTACCCAGGACGACCCTAGCCATGACAACGTCAGCCTGAAGATCGGCCATGGCGAGGAACAGCCGTTCATTTACCAGGTGCAGATGCGTGGCTATTTCACGCCATCGTTCGCCTTGGGGGGGCTGGGTACGCAGGAGTTGAAGAACCGCCGCTATTACCGGGCGGAGGTGCACCTGAGCGAAGGCAGCCAGAACTACGACCTGGTGGGCTACAGCAAGGAGCAGATCATCAACGACATCCTCGACCAGTACGAGCGGCACATGCAGTACCTGCACCTGGTTCGCTGACCAAGGTCTCCTGTCATGGCCTCTTCGCGGGCTTGCCCGCTCCCACAGGCACGGCACCGGTTTCGAAACCTGTGTTGTACCTATGGGAGCGGGCAAGCCCGCGAAGAGGCCAGACAGGCAACCGCTAGAAAGGTGCATCCCCAAGGATGGTCGCCCGGTGCATCACCCGCCGGTTCGGCCGGTAGTCATCCACCGCAAAATGCTGGGTCACGCGGTTGTCCCAGAACGCCACGTCATGCTCCTGCCAACGCCAGCGAATGCTGAACTCCGGTCGCGTCGCATGGGCGAACAGCAGCCTCAGCAGCGCGTCGCTTTCCAGTTCGCTCAGTTCATTGATGCGTGTAGTGAACCCTTCATTGACGAACAACGCCTTGCGCCCGCTCACCGGATGTGTGCGCACCACCGGGTGCGACAGTGGCGGGTTGTTGCGCCGGGTGGCCTCCCAGCGCGCCAGGTCTTGCGGCGTGGTGCCAAAGCGCTCCAGCGGGAACGACTTGGTGAAGTCGTGGGTAGCGGTCAGCCCGTCCAGCATTTCACGCAGCGGTGCCGACAAGGCCTCGAAGGCCGCAATGCCGCTGGCCCAAAGGGTATCGCCACCGTAAGCAGGCAATTGCTTGGCGCTGAGTACCGCGCCCAGTGCCGGGGTCGGCAAAAAGGTCACGTCGGTGTGCCACACGGCGTTGTCGCGCACATCGGTAACCGCCGTGTCGAGCACCAGCACCTGTGGGGTGTCCGGCACGTTGGGGTAAATCGGGTGGATGTGCAGGTCGCCGAAGCGTGCGGCAAAGCGCGCCTGCTGTTCGGGGTTGATCGGCTGGTCACGGAGGAACAGCACCTGGTGCTGGAGCAGTGCCTGTTCGATGGCATCGCGCTCTTCTGCACTGATATCGCGGCTGAGGTCCACGCCGCTGATCTGGGCGCCAAGCGCTGGGCTTAGGGGGGTAATGGTCAGGCTCATGTCGGTCTCTTCAATCGGGCGCCAGTGTGCTGGCGTGGACAATGGAGTTCAGTGAATCTGCCCATGCCAGGGCACCAGCTTGCGTTGCAGGGCACGCAGGCTCATTTCCAGAGCGAAGGCGATCAGGGCGATCAGCAGGATGCCCAGCACCACTACGTCGGTGACCAGAAACTGCGCCGCCGACTGCACCATGAAGCCCAGGCCGCTGGTGGCGGCGATCAGCTCGGCGGCCACCAGGGTCGACCAGCCGACCCCCAGGCCAATGCGGATGCCGGTAAGGATGTCTGGCAATGCGCTGGGCAAAATGACGTGGCGGATCAGTTGGGCCTTGGTTGCGCCCAGCGACTGCGCCGCCCGCAGCTTGGCCGGGTCTACCGTGCGCACACCGGTGGCTGTGGCAATGGCGATGGGGGCGAAGATTGCCAGGTAGATCAGCAGCACTTTCGACAGCTCGCCGATACCGCACCAGATGACGATCAGCGGCAGGTAGGCCAGCGGCGGGATGGGCCGGTAGAACTCGATCAGCGGGTCGAGAATGCCGCGGGCCACGCGGTTGTAGCCGATGGCGATGCCGACTGGTATTGCGGTCAGGGTCGCAGCCACCAGCGCCAGGCCGATGCGGCCCAGGCTTGCGCCCAGGTGCTGCCACAGGCTGGCATCCATGTAGCCTTGGGTGAGCAAGGTCCATGCCTTGGACAGGATGTCGCCAGGCGAGGGCAGGAACAGGGGCTCTACCCAACCGGCAGCTGTCACCAGCCACCAGACCAGTAGCAGGCTGGCCAGGGTCAGGGTGCTGATCCAGCGGGTGGACAGTGGGCGGCGTAGCGTGGCGGCTGGCCGGGTTTGGGCGTCGTGTTTGCCGGCGACCGGCAGGTCCAGGCTGCTCATGCGCGCTCCTGCAGGCTTTGGCGTTGGGAAAACACCCGCGCCAGCACATGCTCGCGGGTTTCGATGAAGGCTGGATCGGACTTGATGGCCCTGGCCGATTCGCCAGCGGCATAGCGCTGGCCGAAGTTCAGCTGCAGGCGTTCCACTACGCGTCCCGGGTTGGGTGCCAGCAGTACCAGTTCGCTGGCGAGGAACACCGCTTCTTCGATGTCGTGGGTAATCAGGAACACCGGCTTGGCGGTGCGTTGCCAGACTTGCAATAGCAGCTCTTGCATCTGCTCACGTGTGAAGGCATCGAGGGCACCGAACGGTTCATCCATCAGCAATAACCGAGGGTCAGCCGCCAGCGCCCGGGCCAGGCCCACGCGCTGCTTCTGGCCACCGGACAATTGCCAGATGCGCCGTTCGCCGAAGCCATTGAGGTCGACCAGGGTGAGCATTTCGCGGGCCTTGGCCTCACGCTGGGCGCGGGGTACGCCGGCCAGTTCGAGGCCGAAGGCGACATTGCCCAGCACGTTCTGCCATGGCAGCAGGGCATCATCCTGGAACACCACGCCGCGTTCTGCACCGGGGCCTTGCACCGGCACACCATCGAGGGTGATGTGACCGCCACTGGGGGCGACGAAGCCGGCGATCAGGTTGAGCAGTGAGGTCTTGCCGCTGCCGGAAGGCCCCAGGGCCACCAGCAGTTGGCGTGGCCCTAGGCTCAGGTTGATGTCGGCCAGCACCGGGGTGCTGGCGCCTGGGTACTGTGCGCTGATGCGCTCCAGCTCGAGCAAGGCCATGACGGGCTCCGGATCAGTTTGGAAGGAACTTGGCGCTGACGTACGGCGAGTAGTCCGGCAGCACTGCTTCGACTTTGCCTTGCTGCTTGAGGAAGTTGGCGGTGTCCGTCAGCGCTTGGGTGGTCGGCGCGCCCAGGGCGTTGGCCTGGTCAGCGGCCAGCGGGTAGACGTTGCCCTCCAGCAGCACCGGGATGTCGCTGGCCTTGGCACCGGACAGCTTCACCAGCTTGTCTACGTTGCCCTTGTCGGCCAGCCAGGCTTTCGGGTCCTTGCGGTAGTCGGCGTAGGCATCGAGGGTGACTTTGGCAAAGGCCTTGACCACATCAGGGTGTTTCTCGGCGAAGTCCTTGCGCACGATCCAGGCATCGAAGGTAGGCGCGCCTTTCTGCGCCAGTTCGCCGGAGGTGATCAGGACCTTGCCGTTTTCCTTGGCTACGCCTAGGGCCGGGTCCCACACGTAGGTCGCATCGATGTCGCCGCGCTTCCAGGCGGCAATGATGGCCGGCGGCGCCAGGTTGAGAATCTGCACCTTGGAAGGGTCGATATTCCAGCTTTTCAGTGCGGCAAGCAGGCTGTAATGGCCGGTGGACACGAACGGGACGGCGACCTTCTTGCCGATCAGGTCTTGCGGCGACTTGATGCTGTCACGGGCCACCAACGCTTCACCCGCACCAATCTGGGTGGCGATGAGGAAGGTCTCAACCGGCAGCTTGCGGGTGGCCGCAGCGGCCAGCGGGCTGGAACCCAGGTAGCCGATTTGCACGTCGCCGCTGGCCACCGCAGTGATCACGTCTGCGCCGTTATCGAACTTGCGCCAGTCGATGCTGGCCTTGCTGGCTTTTTCGTAGTCGCCATCGACCTGCGCCACTTTGGCCGGGTCGACAGTGGTCTGGTAGGCCACTGTCAGGTCGGCTGCCTGGGCCAACCAGCTGGTGCTGGCGAGGGTCAGGGCGGCGAACAGGCGCAGCGGAGCGTGCGGGATCATGGTTGAACCTCTCGTCAGGCAAGTCGGGTTGGATGACGAGAAGGCTAAATGATCTAAGAAAATTAAAATAAATAACTTTTTTGCATTAGCTTAGGAGCCAAACGCTTTAAAGCCATGAGCCGTGGCTAAGCCAGAGGACCCTGCAAGACCCTATAGAACGATTCGGCATTAGGTTATGAGCAAACGTTTGCAAATAACCAAAAATTATTAAAAAATCATCTACTACAACGGATGGCAGTAAAGGTTCCTAATATATTCCTTAAAAGTCTTACAAATTCATAAAACAGTCATTTTGGATTTATAGGATTGTCATTATCCTGTAGCGCAGGTGGCGTCTTAGACCAAAGTCGCGAAATGTTTAGAAACGATTGACTTCACGGTCACGCTTTGGGACTAAATCGCCCATCCCGGTGAGCGGGGCATCAGACCCCTCCGCCAGAGATACACAAAAATTAGAACGTAGAGGAGCAAAACATGTACAAGTCCAGCCTGGCTCTGGCCGTGGCACTGGGGGTTCTCGCCCAACAAGCAGGCGCTGCCGGTTTCGTTGAGGACAGCAAGCTGTCGCTCAGCTCGCGCACCATGTACTTCAACAACGACAACCGTGAAGATCACGCAAAACCGGGTGCGGAGCGCCCGGACCAGCGTGAGTCGGGCCAGGGCTTCAAGCTCGACTACATCTCGGGCTTTACCCAAGGCACCGTAGGCTTTGGTGTTGATGCCCAAGCGCTGTGGGGTATTCACCTGGATGGCGGCGAGGGTTACCACAAGTCCGGCTTCTTCCCGGATGACGGCAAAGGTTCTGCAGCCCAGTGGGCTCGTTTCGGTGCCAATGCCAAGGCGCGCTTCTCCAAGACCGAAGCGCATTTTGGTAGCGCGCTCGCACCGAACCTGCCGATCCTGGTTTCCAACGATGGTCGTCTGCTGCCACAAACCTTCGAAGGTGGCACCATCCAGTCGAAGGAAATCGACAACCTGACCATTAACGCGGGTCAGCTGACCCACGCCATGGGCCGTGCTTCGAGCAACCGTACCGGTCTGTCTGTCGCCGGCTCCAATGCCGAAAGCAACAAGTTTCGCTACGGTGGCCTGGACTACAAGCTCACTCCAGACCTGACCCTGCAGTACTACTACTCGAACCTGGAAGACTTCTACAAGCAGCACTTCCTGGGCGCGACCCACGTGTTCAAGATCGCTGACGACCAGTCGTTCAAGACCGACCTGCGCTACTTCGACAGCAGCAGCGACGGCAAGAATGGCAACGACAGCGCTTACAACTTCAACAACAACGGTGGCTACGCCAAAAACACCGGCGAGATCGACAACAAGACCTGGTCCGCCATGTTCACCTATACCTTGGGTGGCCACGCGCTGATGCTCGGTCACCAGCAAGTGGGTGACGACGGTGGCTTCGTATGGTTGAACCAGGGCAGCCTGAGCAACGACAGCGGCACCTCGGAAGGTGCCGGCGGCTCCAGCTTCTACCTGTTCACCGACAGCATGATCAACCAGTTCGCCCGTGCTGGTGAAAACACCACCTTCGGTCAGTACTCCTATGACTTCGCGGCGCTGGGTGTGCCAGGCCTGAAGGCATCGGTTGCTTACCTGCGTGGTGACGATATCCGCAACAAGTCGGGCAGCGGCACCTACAATGAATGGGAACGCGATGCGCGCATCGACTACACCCTCCAGGAAGGTGCCCTAAAAGGCTTGGGCTTCAGTCTGCGCCAAGGCGTGTACCGTGGTGCCGGCGAGAGCAGTTCCGACCAGGATCAGGCTCGCTTCATCGTGAACTACACTTACAGCTTCCTGTAAGTCGTAGCCACAAAGAAAGCCTCGCCTAGTGCGAGGCTTTTTTGTGCCTGCCAATTCGTATGCATTATGGTTATAAATAAATCGTTATTTATTCTTTTTGTTTTTAACTGAATGCAGGCACATTGAACCCATACGCTACAGAACCCAGCCCAGGAGCCGCAGCCCATGAGCCTCAAACTCGGCGATATCGCCCCCGATTTCGAACAGGATTCCAGCGAAGGCAAGATCCGCTTCCACGAGTGGCTGGGCAACAGCTGGGGGGTGTTGTTCTCCCATCCGGCCGACTTCACCCCGGTGTGCACCACCGAGTTGGGCCTGACCGCCAAGCTGAAGGACGAATTTGCCAAGCGCGGGGTCAAGGCCATCGCCCTGTCGGTGGACCCGGTCGACTCGCATCACAAGTGGATCGATGACATCAACGAAACACAGAATACCGTGGTCAACTTCCCGATCATTGCTGACGCTGACCGCAAGGTGTCCGACCTTTACGACCTGATCCACCCGAACGCCAGCGACACCCTGACCGTGCGCTCGCTGTTCATCATCGACCCGAATAAAAAGGTGCGCCTGACCATCACCTACCCGGCCAGTACCGGGCGCAACTTCAACGAAATTCTGCGGGTGATCGACTCGCTGCAACTGACCGACAACCACAAGGTCGCCACACCGGGTAATTGGCAGGACGGCGATGAAGTGGTGATCGTGCCTTCGCTCAAGGATGAGGAGGAGATCAAGCAGCGCTTCCCCAAAGGTTACCGGGCGGTCAAACCCTATCTGCGCCTGACCCCTCAGCCCAATCGTTAATGGATTCCTCGTTGCATTGCTCTTAGCCAAGCAGGGATTTTCGGGCCGTTTCGACGGCCCTTTTTTATGCCTGCAAAAAACCTGTGCGAGCGGGCGCGCCCGCGAAGAGGCCCTTGTGAATAAAGACGATAATGGAATAAACAAATGAAAAAATATGATTTATAGATATATATAACAGCTGTTAATGTCACCTCCAACAGAACACAAGGAAGCGCAGCAATGCTGGTCGTCTCAATCGGTGGTAGCCCAAGTCTCCGTTCACGCTCCGGCGTGCTGCTCGAGCGTTCGCGCCAGTGGCTGCAGGATCGCGGCGTTGAAGTGGTGACGTTCCAGGTGCGTGACTTTCCCGCCGAAGACCTGCTGCATGCCCGTTTCGACAGCCCGCATGTACAACACTTTCAACAGCTGGTGGCCCAGGCCGATGGCCTGATCGTCTCCACCCCGGTGTACAAGGCTTCGTTTTCCGGCGCCCTGAAAACCTTGCTTGACCTGCTGCCCGAGCGCGCCCTGGCCCACAAGATCGTGTTGCCCATCGCCACTGGCGGCAGCATCGCCCACATGCTGGCGGTGGACTACGCATTGAAGCCGGTGCTGTCGGCACTCAAGGCACAAGAGACCCTGCAAGGGATCTTTGCCGACGACAGCCAGGTGGCTTACGCAGAAGGTACAAAGCCCGCGCAGTTGGTACAGGCGCTGGAAGAACGCCTGCACGACTCGCTGGAAACCTTCCACGTCGCCCTGGCCCGTCGGCCACGCCCCGTGGCCCCCGGCGTATTGAACGAACGTCTGATCAGCGCTCGCTGGAGCATCTGAACGGCATTACCCGCTTCACCACCTTACTCGCCCGTTAACGAGGCAAGCAGGTGCAACCCGAACCCCATTCGCACAGGAGAGCGCCATGCGCACAGTCTTCTTGCGTCGTGGTCTGGTCGCCCTGTTTGCGGCGGCTGTGTCCTTCGGCGCCATTACCCAAGCCCAGGCCGAGAGCCTGCGTATCGGTTACCAGAAATACGGCACCTTGGTGCTGCTCAAGGCCAAGGGCACGCTGGAGAAGCGCCTGGCCGAGCAGGGTGTACAGGTGCAATGGACCGAGTTCCCCGGCGGCCCGCAGCTGCTTGAAGGGCTGAACGTCGGTTCCATCGATTTTGGTGTCACCGGCGAGACCCCGCCTGTGTTCGCTCAGGCCGCTGGCGCTGACCTGCTCTACGTGGCCTACGAGCCGCCAGCGCCACACAGCGAAGCTATCCTGGTGCCCAAGGGCTCGCCCATCCAGTCGGTGAAGGACCTCAAGGGTAAAAAGGTCGTCCTCAACAAAGGCTCCAACGTGCACTACCTGCTGGTCCGCGCCCTGGAAGACGCCGGCCTCAAGTACAGCGACATCCAGCCTGTCTACCTGCCGCCGGCCGACGCCCGCGCCGCCTTCGAGCGCGGCAGCGTGGATGCCTGGGTGATCTGGGACCCCTACCAGGCCGCCGCCGAGCAGCAGCTGCAAGCGCGCACCCTGCGTGACGGCAAGGGCCTGGTCGACAACCACCAGTTCTACCTCGCCACCCGTAACTATGCGACACAGCACCCAGCGGTGATCAACACCGTGATCGAGGAGGTGCGCGCCGTGGGTGAATGGTCCCAGGCCAACCCGCAGGAAGTGACCGACCAGGTTGCCCCGCTGCTCGGCCTGCCTGCCGACATCACCCTGACCTCGGTCAAACGCCAAGGCTACGGCGCTGCGCCGCTGACCCCGGACGTGGTGGCCGCGCAGCAGAAGATCGCCGACACGTTCCAGGCGCTGAAGCTTATTCCCAAGCCGCTGAGTATCAAGGACGTGATCTGGACACCCCCTGCCAAGGTCGCTAGCGCGCCTTGATTGACAGCCTGAGCCGGGGCGCTGCTCCGGCTAGAGCCACCCTTGAGGAGACGACTCCAATGAGCCTTAACATTTTCTGGTTCCTCCCCACCCACGGTGACGGCAAGTACCTCGGCACTTCCGAAGGCGCACGTGCGGTCGACCACGGTTACCTGCAGCAGATCGCGCAGGCCGCCGACCGCCTTGGTTTTGGTGGGGTGCTGATCCCGACCGGGCGCTCCTGCGAGGACTCCTGGCTGGTGGCCGCGTCGCTGATCCCCGTGACCCAGCGCCTGAAGTTCCTTGTAGCTCTGCGCCCGGGCATCATTTCGCCGACCGTGGCAGCACGCCAGGCGGCCACCCTCGATCGCTTGTCCAATGGCCGTGCGCTATTCAACCTGGTGACCGGTGGTGATCCGGACGAGCTGGCGGGTGACGGCCTGCACCTGAACCACCAAGAGCGCTACGAAGCTTCGGTCGAGTTCACCCGTATCTGGCGCAAGGTGCTGGAAGGCGAAAACGTCGATTACGACGGTAAGCACATCCAGGTAAAGGGCGCCAAGCTGCTCTACCCACCGATTCAGCAACCACGCCCACCGCTGTATTTCGGCGGCTCCTCCGAGGCCGCTCAGGACCTGGCGGCCGAACAGGTCGAGCTGTACCTGACCTGGGGCGAGCCACCGGCAGCCGTTGCCGAGAAGATCGCACAGGTGCGCAAAAAAGCGGCCGCTCAAGGGCGCGAAGTGCGCTTCGGTATCCGCCTGCACGTGATCGTGCGGGAAACCAACGAAGCGGCTTGGGCCGCCGCCGAGCGCCTGATCTCTCACCTGGACGATGACACCATCTCCCGCGCCCAGGCGTCGCTGGCGCGTTTCGACTCGGTGGGCCAGCAACGCATGGCCGCCCTGCACGGCGGCAATCGCGACAACCTGGAAGTCAGCCCCAACCTGTGGGCAGGTGTTGGCCTGGTACGGGGCGGCGCGGGTACCGCGCTGGTGGGCGACGGCCCTACCGTGGCAGCACGGGTCAAGGAATATGCCGACTTGGGCATCGATACCTTCATCTTCTCGGGTTATCCACACCTGGAAGAGTCTTACCGCGTGGC
Organism: Pseudomonas sp. 2,4-D; assembly: GCF_030418155.1. Taxonomy (NCBI): domain Bacteria; kingdom Pseudomonadati; phylum Pseudomonadota; class Gammaproteobacteria; order Pseudomonadales; family Pseudomonadaceae; genus Pseudomonas; species Pseudomonas sp. 2,4-D. Next base: position 32,853 of record NZ_JAUHUI010000019.1, on the reverse strand, counting down.
GGAGCTGCTGTTCCCGCACCTTGATGTGCAGCGCCCAGAGCAGCCGAAAACGGGTGGTTATGTAAGCCCGTTCGGCGAGATGGTGGCTAACGACATCCTGCCCAAATCTGTGTCGCAGAGCTGAGGGCCTGGCCATGAGTCGTGCAACTTCTTCCAACCTGACCCAGCGCTTGGCGCCGTGGGCGCTGCCGGTGCTGCTGTTGGCCATATGGCAACTGGCCGTCAGCGCTGGCTGGCTGTCGACGCGTATCCTGCCGGCACCTAGCGCAGTGGTAAGCGCGGGCGTCGAGCTGGTGCGCAGCGGCGAAATCTGGACCCACCTGGCCATCAGCGGCTGGCGTGCAGGCCTGGGCTTTGTCATCGGCGGCAGCATCGGCCTGGTACTGGGCTTCATCACCGGCTTGTCGAATTGGGGTGAACGCCTGCTCGACAGCTCGGTACAGATGATCCGCAACGTGCCCCACCTCGCGCTGATTCCACTGGTGATTCTGTGGTTCGGTATCGACGAATCGGCAAAGATCTTTCTGGTCGCGCTGGGTACGTTGTTCCCGATCTACCTGAACACCTACCACGGCATCCGTAACGTTGACCCAGCGTTGGTGGAAATGGCGCGCAGTTACGGCTTGTCCGGTTTCGGCCTGTTCCGCCAGGTGATCCTGCCGGGGGCGCTGCCTTCGATCCTGGTGGGTGTGCGTTTCGCCTTGGGTTTCATGTGGCTGACGCTGATTGTTGCCGAAACCATTTCGGCCAACGCCGGCATCGGTTACCTGGCAATGAATGCTCGCGAATTTCTTCAGACCGACGTGGTAGTGCTGGCCATCGTGCTGTATGCCGTGCTCGGCAAGCTTGCCGACCTTGCGGCCCGAGGCCTGGAGCGTGTGTGGCTGCGTTGGCACCCGGCCTATCAAGTTGCCAGGAAGGAGGGCGCATGACCGTGCTCAAGGAACAGCCGCCACGCCTGCTGCGTGGCACCCCGCTGGCCTCCAAGGGCCTGCGCAAGACCTTTGGCCAGCGCGAAGTTTTGAAGGGTATCGACCTGCACATTCCGGCCGGCCAGTTCGTGGCCATCGTCGGCCGCAGCGGCTGCGGCAAGAGCACTTTGCTGCGGCTGCTGGCCGGGCTGGACCAACCCTCCGCCGGGCAGCTGCTGGCCGGTGCTGCGCCGCTGGAGGAGGCCCGTGAAGAAACCCGCCTGATGTTCCAGGACGCGCGGCTGCTGCCGTGGAAGAAGGTGATCGACAACGTTGGCCTTGGGCTGTCTGGCGACTGGCGCCCGCGTGCGCTGGAGGCCTTGGATGCGGTTGGCCTGGCAGACCGCGCCAACGAATGGCCGGCAGCGCTCTCGGGAGGCCAGAAACAGCGCGTGGCTTTGGCCCGAGCCTTGATTCACCAGCCCCGCCTGCTGCTGCTGGACGAGCCACTGGGGGCGCTGGATGCATTGACCCGTATCGAGATGCAGCAACTGATCGAACGCCTGTGGCGTCAGCACGGCTTCACTGTGCTGCTGGTCACCCACGACGTCAGCGAGGCGGTTGCCGTGGCGGATCGGGTGATTCTGATCGAGGACGGCGAGGTCGGGCTCGACCTCACTGTTGACCTGGCACGGCCCCGGGCGCGGGGTTCGCACCGTCTGGCCGCGCTGGAAAGCGAAGTGCTCAACCGTGTTCTGTCCACCCCGGGCACTGCGCCCGAGCCGGATCCTGTAGCCCCTCTGCCCACGCAGCTGCGTTGGGCGCATTGAATCCCAGAAGCCAAAAGGAAACAAACCATGACTATCAAAGCCATCAACGTTCGTAACCAGTTCAAAGGTACTGTGAAAGAAATCCTCGAAGGCCCGGTACTGTCGGAAATCGACGTGCAGACGGCTTCGGGTATCGTCACTTCGGTGATTACCACCCGTTCCGTGCGGGAGCTGGAGTTGCAGGTGGGCAGTGAAGTGATTGCCTTTGTGAAGTCGACTGAAGTGTCTATCGCCAAGCTGTGATGCGGCGGCTTGATATTGGGGCTGCTTTGCAGCCCTTCGCGGGCACGCCCGCTCCCACAGATACTTCGCAAGCTCCAGGGTGCGCGCGGGCTCTGTGGGAGCGGGCTTGCCCGCGAAGGGCCGCCAAGCGGCCCCAGATTTCTCAGCTGGAACGCTTGGCCAGAAACGGCGGCAGATACAACCCTAGATACGCCTCGAATACACGCTTGCCTTCCTCGGCCATGCGCGGGGTGATCGCCTCGTGCAACTGCACCGACCGTGCATATACCCGGTCGCTCAACTCCATGGCCAGGGCAAACACATCCACATCCGGTGGCATCACCGGCAGGTGAAAATGCTGGTCGAACAACTTGTGCATCAAGTCGCCCAGTTCCATGTCGTGCTGCCGGTCGGCCTGCACTACCTCGCTCAGGCCATGCTGCGCCAGGATCAACTGCCGCGCCGCCGCATCCTCGTGATAGATATCAAGCATGCGTTGTTCGATCAGCCGTGACAGTTCGTGCCAGGTACTGAACGCGCTGCTGTCGATAGGAGCGCTCAGGGCTTCGCGAAACGCCCGGTGCACATCTGCAGTAAGTGCCTCCAGCAAGGCCGGCACGCTGGCGAAGAAGTGGTACACCGACGAAGGCGGAATCTGCGCCCGCTCGGCCACGCTGTAGATAGAAAGTGCTGCCACCCCTTGTTCGGCCAACAGCTCACGCGCAGCCGCCAGGATCGCCTCGATCCTGGCCTGGCTGCTGGCGCGCGGCTTGCGCGGGGTGGTGGTGCGGTTCATCAACTGCTGATTGCCAGGATGCTGGCCTGGTAGGCGCCGACGAACAGGTCGAAGTCACCGACTTCGTCTTGCTCCAGCTCGGACTGCCTGGCGAGCGACTCGCGGGCCAGCGTCTCGAATGCTTGCTGCTTTTCGTTGCTCAGCGGTTGCTCGCGGAAAGTCTCGGCGTGCACACGGCTCTGGCGCAGCGAGAACTGGACGAAGCTCTCGTCATGCTCGGTCATGCGTGCCAGCACCTGGGCCGACGGGGTCAGCGAGGTGTCGTCGACCTTGGCCTGCTGCGCATCCAGGGCCTTGGCGTGCTCATCAGTGCCTTGCGCCTGGTCGAGCAGATTGGCCAATTGGCGGATACGCTCGATCAGCTCGCTGGCCCAGTCTTTCAGGCTGATCGGCTGGCCATTGCGGTGCAACTCCAGGCCCGGACGACGACCTTCCTTGACCACGGTCAGGAAGTTGCTGGTGCACTGGCCGCACTCGCCGTTGTCCAGTTGCGGGCTGTCTTCCAAGGCGCAGAACAGCAGGAATGCGTCGAGGAAGCGCGCCTCGGTCAGGTCGATACCGACCGGCAGGAACGGGTTGATGTCCAGGCAACGCACTTCCACATACTGCACGCCCCGCGAGGTCAGGGCCTGGATCGGCCGCTCGCCGGTGTATGTGACGCGCTTGGGGCGGATGTTCGAGTAGTACTCGTTTTCGATCTGCAGAATGTTGGTGTTCAGCTGAACCCACTCGCCATCCACATGCGTGCCGATTTCAACGTAAGGCGGGTAGGGCGTGCCAACGGCCTTGCGCAGGCTGTCGGTGTAGCTGGCCAGGTTGTTGTAGCAGGGCGTAAGACCGGCCTGGGCGTTGCTCTGATAACCCAGGTCGCTCATGCGCAGGCTGGTGGCATAAGGCAGGAACAGGGTTTCGGCATCCAGCTCTTCGAGCTGGTGCGGGCGGCCACGCAGGAAGCCTTTGTCCAGGGCCGGCGAGGCGCCGAACAGGTACATCAGCAGCCAGCTGTAGCGGCGGAAGTTACGAATCAGCGCGATGTAGGCCGACGACTGGTAGTCGCGGTCATTTTCAGTACTGCCTTCGGCTTCGCGCAGCAATGGCCAAAGCGCTTCGGGCAGCGAGAAGTTGTAATGAATACCGGCGATGCACTGCATGGTGCGGCCGTAACGCAGGGCCAGGCCCTTACGGTAGACGTGTTTGAGCTTGCCGATGTTCGAGCTGCCGTATTCGGCGATCGGGATATCCTCCTCGGCCGGCAGCGTGCAAGGCATCGACGGGCTCCACAGGTATTCGTCGCCCAGCTTGCTGTAGACGAAACGGTGGGTCTCTTCGAGGCTTTCGAGCACCTTGGCCGGGTCGGCCAGCGCCGGGGTGATGAACTCCAGCAGCGACTCGGAATAATCGGTGGTGATCTGCTCGTTGGTCAGCGCCGATCCCAGTGCTTCCGGATGCGGGGTCTGGGCCAGGCGACCTTCATCGGTCACGCGCAGGCATTCGCGCTCAATACCGTGCAGGCACTGCTTGAGCAGGGGGAGATTGGCGCCGAGCAGGCTCAGGCGGCGGTTGAGGAGTTCGCTCAAGATGTATTCCTTCACGCGTCAGTCGCCCCAATATGGGGGTAGAGATAACGGTCTACAAGGGTAGGAAGAAAGGAACTGGCGTTGTCGCCTGGTTTACGCGGTTCCAGCAGTGCCAGCGCACTGCTGAAAATACCGCAGATACTGCTTGGTGAGCTAGAGAACCGCGAAGGTTCCTTGCGCTTTGGCCACCAGCTTGTCGCCCTGAACTACGTCGGCGTCGACCACCAGGGTGCGCCGCCCAGCGTGCAGCACGCGGGCGGTGCACAGCACTTCGCCGTCGCTGACGGCACGCATGTAGTTGATCTTGCACTCGATGGTGACGCTTTGTTGGTCAAAGCCATGGCTGGCCGAGCAGGCCAGGCCCATGGCGATGTCCACCAGGCTGAATATCGCCCCGCCGTGCAGCTTCTGGCCACGGTTGCGCAACTGTGGCTCGAGCGCCAGGGCTACCTCGGCAACACCGCTGTCCAGGTGTTGCAGGCGGCAGCCTAGCAGCTGGCTGAAGGCGCTTTCGACGTATTCGCGAGGTACGTCCATTACTTCTTCTTCAGTTGCTTGGCGTTGGCGAACAGCGAGGCCATGGCATTGTTGGCCGGCGCAGCCGTGGCGGTTTCACGCTGGCGCGGTGCCTGCGGCTGGCGATTGCCGCCATTGCCACGATTACCACCGCGGTTGCCTTCGACCTTCTCGCCCGGGGTGTCGCTCATGCGCATGGACAGGCCGACGCGTTTGCGCGGGATGTCCACTTCCATGACCTTGACCTTGACCACATCGCCGGCCTTGACCGCTTCACGCGGGTCTTTGACGAACTTCTCCGACAGCGCCGAGATATGCACCAGGCCGTCCTGGTGCACGCCGATGTCGACGAAGGCGCCGAAGTTGGTAACGTTGGTCACCACGCCTTCGAGGATCATGCCCGGTTCCAGGTCCTTGAGGTCTTCGACGCCGTCCTGGAAGGTGGCGGTCTTGAACTCCGGACGCGGGTCGCGGCCGGGCTTGTCCAGCTCTTGCAGGATGTCGGTGACGGTTGGCAGGCCGAAGGTTTCGTCGGTGAACTTTTTCGGGTCCAGGCGCTTGAGGAAGCTGCTGTCACCAATCAGCGAGCGGATGTCGCGGTCGGTATCGGCAGCAATGCGCTGCACCAGCGGGTAAGCCTCAGGGTGCACCGCAGAGGCGTCCAGCGGGTTGTCGCCGTTCATCACGCGCAGGAAGCCGGCGGCCTGCTCGAAAGTTTTCTCACCCAGGCGGCTGACCTTTTTCAGTGCTGCCCGGGTGGCAAACGGACCATTGGCATCGCGGTGGGCGACGATGTTCTGTGCCAGGGTGGCATTGAGGCCGGAGATGCGCGTCAGCAGCGCCACCGAAGCGGTGTTCACGTCCACGCCCACGGCGTTCACACAATCCTCGACCACCGCGTCCAGGCCACGTGCCAGTTTCAGCTGGGACACGTCGTGCTGGTACTGGCCGACACCGATGGATTTCGGATCGATCTTCACCAGTTCGGCCAGCGGATCCTGCAGGCGCCGGGCGATCGACACGGCGCCGCGGATCGACACGTCCAGGTCTGGGAACTCGCGGGCGGCCAGTTCCGATGCCGAGTACACCGAAGCACCGGCTTCGGAGACCATGATCTTGGTGATTTTCAGGGCTGGATATTTCTTGACCAGCTCGGCCACCAGCTTGTCGCTTTCGCGGCTGGCGGTACCGTTGCCGATGGCGATCAGCTCCACCGAGTGTTTGGCGCACAGTGCGGCCATGATGGAAATGGTGCGGTCCCAGTCGTTCTTCGGCGCGTGCGGGTAGACCGTGGTGTGGTCCAGCAGTTTGCCGGTTGCGTCGACCACGGCGATCTTGCAGCCGGTGCGCAGGCCCGGGTCGAAGCCCAGGGTGGCGCGCGGGCCGGCCGGGGCGGCCAGCAGCAGATCGTGCAGGTTGTGGGCGAACACGTTGATCGCCTCGCCTTCGGCATTGTCACGCAGCTCGCCGAACAGGTCGGTCTCCAGGTGGGTGTACAGCTTGACCTTCCAGGTCCAGCGCACCACTTCACCCAGCCACTTGTCGGCCGGCCGGCTGCGGTTCTCGATGCCGACGTGGTTGCCGATCATCAGCTCGCACGGGTGCAGGGTGCCGGGCAGTTCTTCGCCGACCTTCAGCGAGACGCTCAACACGCCTTCGTTGCGCCCGCGGAAGATCGCCAGGGCACGGTGCGATGGCGCAGTACGCAGCAGCTCGTCATGAGCGAAATAGTCGCGGAACTTGGCGCCTTCTTCTTCCTTGCCGGCCACGACGCGGGCGCTGAGCACGGCTTCCTGCTTGAGGTAGCTGCGCAGCTTGTCGAGCAGGGCGGCGTCTTCGGCAAAGCGTTCCATCAGGATGTACTTGGCGCCTTCCAGCGCGGCCTTGACGTCGGCCACGCCCTTTTCGGCGTTGACGAAGCGTGCGGCTTCGCTTTCCGGGGCCAGGGTCGGGTCGTTGAACAGGCCATCGGCCAGTTCGCCAAGGCCGGCTTCCAGGGCGATCTGGCCCTTGGTGCGGCGCTTCTGCTTGTACGGCAGGTACAGGTCTTCGAGGCGGGTCTTGGTGTCGGCCAGCTTGATCTCGCGGGCCAGTTCCGGGGTCAGCTTGCCCTGTTCCTCGATGCTGGAAAGGATGCTGGCGCGGCGCTCGTCGAGTTCGCGCAGGTAGCGCAGGCGCTCTTCCAGGTGGCGCAACTGAGTGTCGTCAAGGCTACCGGTCACTTCCTTGCGGTAGCGAGCGATGAAGGGCACGGTCGAGCCTTCGTCCAACAGGCTCACGGCCGCCTCGACCTGCTGCGGGCGTACGCCCAGTTCCTCGGCGATACGGCTGTTGATGCTGTCCATGTAAACCACCTGACATTTGTGAATACGGGGGTCGCCTGTGGGCTTTTTGCCCGGCGGCGCTGGATGAAAGCCGCGCATTATACCCATCGCAAACGGCTTGCGGTGATGGCGCCCGGCCAGCCGGAACTGGCGCCGGGGGAAAAATCTGCTAACAATGCTCACGCAACGTGCAGCAATGGCTACGCCATAATGCGCGGCGATATCAGAGGAGTTATTCATGACCGGCACGCCAAACACCGCTGAAGGTGACAAGATTCTCATCGTCGACGACGATCCGGGGCTTAGCAGCCTGCTGGAACGTTTCTTCACCAGCAAAGGCTACCGTGCCCGTGCGGTGCCCAACACCGAGCAGATGGATCGCCTGCTGCAACGCGAGGTGTTCAACCTGGTGGTGCTCGACCTGATGCTGCCTGGCGAGGATGGCCTGTCCGCCTGCAAGCGCCTGCGCCAGCAGAACAACCAGATCCCGATCATCATGCTGACCGCCAAGGGCGACGAGCTCAGCCGCATCAAGGGCCTGGAGCTGGGCGCCGACGACTACCTGGGCAAGCCTTTCAACCCGGACGAACTGATGGCCCGGGTCAAGGCGGTGCTGCGTCGCCAGGCGCCGAGCGTGCCGGGAGCGCCGGGCAGCGAGGACGAGTCGGTCACCTTCGGCGACTATGAGCTGTCGCTGGCCACCCGCGAGCTCAAGCGTGGCGACGAAGTGCACATGCTCACCACCGGCGAGTTCGCAGTGCTCAAGGCCCTGGTGATGCACGCCCGCGAGCCGTTGACCCGCGACAAGCTGATGAACCTGGCGCGCGGCCGCGAATGGGATGCGCTGGAGCGCTCCATCGATGTGCAGATCTCACGCCTGCGTCGCATGATCGAGCCGGACCCGTCCAAGCCGCGTTACATCCAGACCGTCTGGGGCGTGGGCTACGTGTTCGTACCGGACGGAAACGCCGGAAAATGATGCCTGGACGTCGATGAAAACACCGCTCTGGTTTCCGCAAAGTTTCTTCGCCCGCACCCTGTGGCTGGTGTTGATCGTCGTTCTGTTCTCCAAGGCGCTGACCCTGGTCTACCTGCTGATGAACGAGGACGTGCTGGTCGACCGTCAGTACAGCCATGGTGTAGCGCTGACCTTGCGCGCCTATTGGGCCGCCGACGAAGAAAACCGCGACAAGATCGCCGAGGCGGCAGGTCTTATCCGGGTGACCGGCTCGGGTGTGCCCGAAGGCGAGCAGCATTGGCCCTACAGTGAAATCTACCAACGGCAGATGCAGGCCGAACTGGGTGACGACACCGAAGTGCGGCTGCGCATTCATGCACCGCCCGCGTTGTGGGTCAATGCGCCAAGCCTGGGTCCGGGTTGGCTGAAAGTGCCGCTGTACCCGCATCCATTGCGCGGGCAGAAGATCTGGAACGTGCTGGGCTGGTTCCTGGCCATTGGCTTGTTGTCCACAGCATCGGCGTGGATTTTTGTACGTCAACTCAACCAGCCGCTCAAACGCTTGGTGTTCGCTGCCCGCCAGCTTGGCCAGGGGCGCAGTGTGCGCTTGCCAATCAGCGATACCCCCAGCGAGATGACCGAGGTGTACAAGGCGTTCAACCAGATGGCCGAGGATGTCGAGCAGGCCGGGCGCGAGCGTGAGTTGATGCTGGCCGGGGTTTCCCACGACTTGCGCACGCCACTGACGCGTCTGCGTCTGTCGCTGTCTTTGCTGAACAGCGACAACGAGCTGAGCGATGACATGGTTCGCGATATCGAGGACATGGACGCGATTCTCGATCAGTTCCTGGCCTTCATCCGCGATGGCCGTGACGAGCCGGTGGAAGAGGTCGACCTTGCTGACCTGGTGCGTGAGGTGGTGGCTCCGTACAACCAGCCGGTAGAGCGTGTGCGCCTGTGCCTGGAGCCGATTCCACCGTTCCCGCTGCGCCGGGTTTCGCTCAAGCGCATGCTGGGCAACCTGATCGGCAACGCCCTGCACCATGCTGGCAAGGGGGTCGAGGTGGCTGCCTATGTGTCAGGTGACGAGAGTGCGCCGTATGTGGTGCTCAGTGTGCTGGACCGGGGCACCGGTATTGACGAGTCGGAGCTGGAAACCATCTTCAACCCGTTCATTCGCGGTGACCGGGCACGGGGCGGCAAGGGCACCGGGCTGGGGCTGGCGATCGTCAAGCGGATTGCTGCGCAACATGGCGGAAACGTGGAGTTGCGTAACCGGTCTGGCGGCGGGATCGAGGCGCGGGTCAGGTTGCCGCTGGGGTTGCTGCTGCCGCGTAATGCTGTGTGAGGCTCACTGGCCTCTTCACGGCTAAAGCCGCACCTACAGGGATTGTGCAGTACCTGTGGCAGCGGCTTAGCCGCGAAGCGGCGGGTACAGCCTTGAATCAGCCTTTGCCCTTGGTCCGGGTCTGATTGGGCCCGCCATTCTTCTCCAGGTGCTCGATGATCATCCCGGCGACGTTCTTGCCGGTGGTGACTTCGATGCCCTCCAGCCCTGGCGACGAGTTTACCTCCATCACCAACGGCCCGTGGTTGGAGCGCAGGATATCCACACCCGCCACGCTCAACCCCATCACCTTGGCCGCCCGAATGGCGGTGATGCGCTCTTCAGGGGTGATTTTTATCAGGCTGGCGACGCCACCCCGGTGCAGGTTGGAGCGGAACTCGCCCGGTTTGGCCTGACGCTTCATCGAGGCAATTACTTTGTCGCCTACCACGAAGCACCGGATATCTGCGCCACCGGCTTCCTTGATGTACTCCTGCACCATGATGTTCTGCTTGAGGCCCATGAACGCTTCGATCACCGACTCGGCCGCCTGGGGCGTTTCGCACAGCACCACGCCAATGCCCTGGGTGCCTTCCAGCACCTTGATCACCAGCGGGGCACCGTTGACCATCTGGATCAGGTCGGGGATGTCGTCCGGAGAGTGGGCGAAACCAGTGATCGGCAGGCCTATGCCGCGGCGCGACAACAGTTGCAACGAGCGCAGCTTGTCGCGCGAGCGGGCAATGGCTACCGACTCGTTGAGCGGGTATACGCCCATCATTTCGAATTGGCGCAGCACCGCGCAGCCATAGAACGTAACCGAAGCACCTATGCGCGGGATCACGGCATCGAAGCCTTCCAGCGGCTTGCCGCGGTAGTGGATCTGCGGCTTGTGGCTGGCAATGTTCATGTAGGCCCGCAGGGTATCGATCACCACCATTTCGTGGCCACGCTGGGTACCGGCTTCGACCAGGCGGCGGGTGGAATACAGACGCGGATTGCGCGACAGCACAGCGATCTTCATGCAGCACCTGTGACAGGGGAAAGGGTGGCCGGGAAGGCCGGTTTGTCTTGTACGTATTTCAGGCCTGGGTTCACTACCAGCTGGCCGTGTATCAGGGCCTTGGAGCCAAGCAACAGCCGGTAGCGCATGTTCTTGCGGCAGGCCAGGGTGAACTCCACCTCCCACACACCATCACCCAACGCCAGTGACGTGCGGATGACGTAGCGGGTCTGGGCGTGGCCGTTGGAGCTCTTGATGGTTTTCATCGTCACCAACGGTGCCTCGCAGCGGCGGTGGCGCAACTGCACCACCGAGCCCAGGTGCGCAGTGAAGCGAACCCAGGGCTGGCCGTCGCGCTCGAAGGGTTCCACTTCGGTGGCATGCAGGCTCGACGTGCTGGCACCGGTGTCGATCTTGGCGCGCAGCCCGGCCACGCCGAGGTCAGGCAGGGCGACCCACTCGCGCAGGCCGATCACAGTCAAATGGTCAAATGTCTTCACGAAGCGCACCCTGCGAATAAGGTGGTGAACTTTAAGCACGGCGGGGACTTTTTGCATCCGTATGTGAAGGTAGTACAGTTCGATGAAAGACAGAATCCGAGGTAACGGGATGGCACAAAAAGCCGAAGACGACGACAAGGTTCGCCTGGACAAATGGCTGTGGGCGGCGCGCTTCTACAAGACGCGAGCGCTGGCCAAGGCGGCGATCGAGAGTGGCAAGGTGCATTGCCGGGGCGAGCGTTGCAAGCCGGGCAAGGAGCCGCGGGTGGGCGACGAGTTCTTGCTGCGTACGGGCTTCGATGAGCGCACGGTGGTGGTGAAGGCGCTGTCGGTGGTGCGTCGTGGTGCCCCAGAGGCGCAGGCGTTGTACGAGGAAACTGAAGAAAGTGTGCGTCGCCGTGAACAGGCGGCTGAGATGCGTAAGGCCGGGGCCATGGGCGTGACCACCGATGGCCGGCCGACCAAGAAGCAACGTCGGCAGATTCACCAGTTGCATGGAAGTTACGATTGAATGGGGCTGCTGCGCAGCCCCAAAAATCTAGCGCAACACCGCCATTCTTCCGACCAACGGTAACGTGGACAGTAGCTTGAACAACGGCGCTGTCCAGCGCATCAACGCCTCGCTGCCTTTGGCCGCCAGCGGCGTGTAGTAGCTCCAGCCCAGTGCCAGTACGGCCATCAGCAAGCCGCCGATGTAGTCGTCCTGCCCCCAGTGGGCACCGGCCACCAGGCGCGGCAGCATGAACAGCGCTGCGAGCCCCCAGACCACCAGGTATTGCGCAAGACCGCGGCTGAACACGCTCATGAACAGCGCCCAGATCAGCAGCACCGAGGCGTGATCACCCGGGAAACTCTTGCTGGAGCGGTCCTTGAGTTCCCAGGCAGCCTCCAGGTTCGGGTAATAGTCACTCAGGTGCACGACGTCGTCGAAGATCATCGATGGACTCTTGTGTTGCCACCCGGCTGCATCCACCCACTTGGAAAACAGCGCACGAATCACCACTAAGAGGAGTAGCGTGACCAGAAAACCGAAAAATGCCTGGCGAACCTGAGTAGCCTTGAACACCCAGTCACCACGAATGAGCACCGCCAGCAGGATCAGGCCGACGACGATGTCGAACGGGCGTAGGCTGCCGATGGTCCAGATGTAGCGCCAGGTGGTGCTATCGGCCAGCGGCGCGTTCAGGCTGCGGAACAGCCACTCGTCGAAAGTCAGGCACAGGATCTGGCCAAAAGGCCATATCCAGAAACACAGTAGAGCGATGGGAAGCAGCGTACAGGCTGCCAATGGCCCCCAGGACCACCTTGCTTGGAACAGTGGTCGATTGTCCATAAAATACCTCTATTGCAAACAGGAATCGGAGCGCCTTGTGAGCGCTCTGTCACGGGTTCTCGCCGGTTTTCGACAACCCTTGTAACCATTTTGTCATCATTTTTTAGATAGCCGAAACCTATGAGCGATTTGCCTGATACCGATTTCACCCAACGTTTCATCTTCGACGAGCGCGATGTGCGCGGCGAGTGGGTGTCTCTCGATGACAGCTACGCCGCGGTGTTGGCGCGTCATGAGTACCCCCAGCCGGTCAAGGTGCTGCTCGGCGAGTTGATGGCCGCCACCGCCTTGCTGGTGGGTGCGATGAAGTTCGATGGCCTGCTGATTCTGCAGGCGCGTTCGGCCGGGCCGATTCCGCTGCTGATGGTGGAATGTTCCAGTGAGCGCGAGATTCGTGGCATGGCCCGCTACGAAGCGGACCAGATTCCGGCTGGTGCCACCCTGTCGCAGCTGATGCCCGACGGCCACCTGACCCTGACCATCGACCCGGTCAAGGGCCAGCGCTACCAGGGGACCGTCGACCTCGATGGCGCCAACCTGTCTGAATGTTTCACCAACTACTTCGTCCAGTCGCAGCAGCTCAATACCCGTTTCTGGCTCAATGCCGCAGGCGGCAAGGCCCGTGGGCTATTGCTGCAGCAACTGCCGCGTGATCGCCAGCCGGATGATGAAGAGCGCGAAGACAGCTGGCAGCATGTGGTCGCCCTGGCCAAGACGCTCAAGCCTGAAGAGTGGACAGAGGGCAACGAAACCCTGCTGCACCGCCTGTATCACGAAGACGCCGTGCGCCTGTTCGATATCCAGCCACTGCGCTTCAATTGCAGCTGTTCGCGGGAACGCTCCGGCAATGCGCTGGTCAGTCTGGGCGAGCACGACGCCAAGGCGCTGGTGGACGAATGTGGCGGGACGGTAGAGATCGATTGCCAGTTCTGCAACGAGCGCTACTTCTTCGATGCCAGCGATGTGGCGCAATTGTTTGCGGGTGGCGGTACTGACGTGGCCTCAGAAACTCGTCACTGAAACGTTAAATCACAGGATAATCTCCTGTCGAATTGCGCAAAAGCGCAGTTCTGACAGGAGGGGCCTACTTTTTTTGGGCGTTTCTGGCATAATCCGGCCACTTTTTTCGCTGTAGTAGTTTTTTCAAGACAACTACAAAACGTTTGGAGCACTCGGCCTCGGGCCGGATGGGGTATCTCATGACGCAAGCCAACAACACCGTGTACACCGACCTGAGCGTCGATGAGCTGGTAAAAGAAGCGCTGCAACGCGGTGAAGGCGTACTAGCCGATACTGGCGCACTGGTCGTGGAGACTGGTCACCGTACCGGCCGTTCGCCGGCTGACCGTTTCATCGTCGAAGAACCTTCCACCCAGGACGCCATTGCCTGGGGCCCGATCAACCGCAAGTTCCCGGCCGACAAGTTCGATGCCCTGTGGGACCGCGTCGAGGCGTTCAACAACGCCCAGGATCACTTTGTTTCCTACGTTCACGTAGGGGCGGCCGCGGAGCACTACCTGCCGGTGAAGATGACCACCCAGACCGCCTGGCAGAACCTGTTCGGTCGTTGCCTGTTCATTAACCCGGAGCAGTACAACCCGGCTGGCCGTGGCGAGTGGCAGGTCCTCAACGTTGCCAACTTCGTGTGCGAACCTGAGCGTGATGGCACCAACTCCGACGGTTGCGTGATCATCAACTTCGCCCAGAAGAAAGTGCTGATCGCTGGCATGCGCTACGCCGGCGAAATGAAGAAAGCCATGTTCTCGGTGCAGAACTTCCTGCTGCCGGCTGCCGACGTACTGCCTATGCACTGCGCGGCCAACATCGGTGAAGAAGGCGATGTAACCTTGTTCTTCGGCCTGTCCGGCACTGGCAAGACCACCCTTTCGGCTGACGAAAGCCGTTACCTGATCGGTGACGACGAGCACGGTTGGGGCGAAGGCGTTGTCTTCAACATGGAAGGCGGCTGCTACGCCAAGTGCATCGACCTGTCCGAGAAGAACGAGCCGGTCATCTGGAAAGCCATCAAGCACGGCGCAGTACTGGAAAACGTCGTTCTCGACGCCAACAAGCACGCCGACTATACCGATGTCAGCCTGACTCAGAACAGCCGTGCGGCCTACCCGCTGGAGCACGTTGCCAAGCGTTCGGAAGCGAACCTGGGCGGCGAGCCTAATGCAGTGATCTTCCTCACCTGCGACCTGACAGGTGTTCTGCCTCCGGTTTCGATCCTGAACAACGAGCAGGCGGCCTACCACTTCCTGTCCGGCTACACCGCGCTGGTCGGTTCCACTGAAATGGGCTCGGGCGGCGGCATCAAGTCGACCTTCTCCACCTGCTTCGGCGCACCGTTCTTCCCGCGTCCGGCTGGCGAGTACGCTGAGCTGCTGATCAAGCGTATCAACGGTTTCAACTCCAAGGTCTACCTGGTCAACACCGGCTGGACTGGTGGTGGCTACGGCGTTGGCAAGCGCTTCAGCATCCCCACCACCCGTGCCGTGATCGCTGCTATCCAGAGCGGCGCACTGGTCGGTGCCGAAACCGAGCACCTGGACATCATCAACCTGGACGTGCCGAAGGCCGTTCCGGGCGTTGAAACCGAACTGCTCAACCCGCGCACCAACTGGGCTGACAAAGCGGCCTACGACGAGGCTGCCAAAGGTCTGGCCAAGCTGTTCATCGAAAACTTCAAGAAGTTCGAAGTTTCCGACGCCATCAAGGCCGCTGGCCCGCAGCTGTAAGCCGAGCTCAGCCGCAACGAGAAAGCCGCCCCCAGGGGCGGCTTTTTTGTGGGTGCGGGCTTGCCCGCGAAAGGGCCGGGCCTGCTGGCCAATTTCCACCCGCGATTCACCGTCGCAGCCGCCATCGTATTCGCGGGTAAACCCGCTCCTACACATTGATCGGTGGTGGGCGCAGGCCGTCGTAGGAGCGGGCTTGCCCGCGAAGGGGCCCGCATAGGCAGCGAAAGTCTGGTTTTTCTGTTTCACTGTCAGCATCCATTGCGAAGACAAGAGCCAGCCAGATGACCGAAGCCCTTCAGCGAATTGCCTTCTCCCACTTCCACCCGATCCTCACCCGCCCCCAGGACAACGACCTGAACGGACACATCGCCGGTGCAACGGTGCACAGTTTTTTTGAAACCGCGATACAGGCGTTTCTCGTCGAACAGGCCGAACTGGACCTGCGGCACGGTGAACTGGCCGCCTTCGTGGTCAGTTCGGCTGCGGATTTCTACGCGCTACCGGGCTTCCCGGATTTGTTGGAAGTGGGGTTGGGAGTGACGCGTCTGGCGGGCAGCACGGTAGAGTACCGGCTGGCGCTGTATCGCCCGGGCGAACCGGAGGCGTGCGCAGCAGGCACGGTAGTGCAGGTGTTCATCGAGCGCGACAGTGGCCGGCCTGTGGCGTTGCCAGAGGCGCTGCAGGTTATCCTGTCCGGCCTCGTGCTGGAGCGGCAGGCATAAAAAAGCCCCGCTGGCAGGGGCGGGGCTTTTGTTGCCGGGGGCAGGGCCCTCAGGCGTTAGTCGCGCCAGTGGCGCTTGTGCTTGCGGTGACCATAGTGGTGACCACGGTCCCAGTGACGACGGTCGTCGTCGTAGCCGCGACGATAGCGGCGGCCATCGCGGTAATCGTCTTTGTCGGCCTCTTTGCCCAGGTAGTTACCCAGCGCACCACCGGCACCACCGCCGGCTGCCGCGCCAATGTAGCTACCCGTGGTGCCGCCCACGGAGCGACCGACCACGTTACCACCTGCAGCGCCCAGCGCGCCGCCGATAGCGGCCTCACCACGCTGGCGTTTGTCTGCGCCCAGGGCGCCACCTGCCGCACCGCCCAGACCGGCACCAATGGCGCCGCCGGTGCTGCCACCGATGGAGTTGCCCACGACTGAGCCCAGTACCCCACCCAATGCGCCGCCAATGCCGGCTTCGGTGGTGCCGCCTGCCATGGCAACGCCGCTGAGCAAGCTGAAAGACAACAACAGAATCGAGGAGTACTTCTTCATCAAGAGAGCCTCATAGGGATGACGAGGCGAATTTGAGGCTAAGAGGCGTGGCTGGCAACGGAAATCCGACGAGTAACACGAGTTGTACACAATTCTCTAACTTGCTGTATTTACTATGAAACTTTATCGTTTTTAGGCTGTCTGAGACCTTTATGACAAAGCCCTGAGCCGCCACGGAACAGGGCTTTTTTCGTTTTTACAGGATACGCCTGTCCTCGCTCGCACGCTCCAGCTTGATGGCAATGAACTTCGATGTCGGCGTATGGCTACCAACGCCAATGCTCTCCAGCGGCACCAGCGGGTTCACCTCCGGGTAATACGCCGCCGCCTGCCCGGCAGGTATGTCGAAGGCCAGCAGGGTAAAGCCTTGCACCCGGCGCACATGTTCATCCCCCCACAGCGAAACGATGTCGACCTTCTGCCCCGGCTGGAAGCCCAGGCGGATGATGTCGGCTTCGTTGGCGAACAGCACCTCGCGCTGGCCGCGCACACCGCGGTAGCGGTCGTCCAGGCCGTAGATAGTGGTGTTGTACTGATCGTGCGAGCGCATCGATTGCATGATCAAGTCTGGCAACTGGCCGCTGGCGCGTACGCGTTCGTCAAGCAGCGTGTCGGGCAGCAGGTTGGCTTTGAAGTTGGCGCGGCCGGTGCTGGTCGCCCATTCGCGGCTGGCCGCGCTGTTGCCCAGATAGAAGCCACCCGGGTGACGCAGGCGCTGGTTGAAGCCGCTGAAACCGGCAATGGTGTCGCCGATCAGGTCGCGGATACGGTCGTAGTCGGCCACCAGCCAGTGCCAGTCCACCGGTTGCTTGCCCAGCGTGGCGGCGGCGATGCCAGCGATCACCGCAGGCTCCGAGCGCATTTGCGTCGACAGCGGCTTGAGCTGGCCGTTGGAGGCGTGGACCATGCTGAACGAGTCTTCCACCGTGACTGCCTGCGGCCCTTCGGCCTGCAGGTCGATGTCGGTGCGGCCCAGGCATGGCAGGATCAGTGCCTGCTTGCCATGGACCAAGTGGCTACGGTTGAGCTTGGTGCTGATGTGCACGGTCAGTTCGCAGTTGCGCAGCGCCTGGGCGGTACGCTCGGTGTCGGGTGTGGCTTGGGCGAAGTTGCCGCCCAAGCCGATGAAAACCTTGGCCCGGCCATCGAGCATCGCATGAATGGCTTCGACGGTGTTATGGCCATTGCGCCGTGGCACAGGGAAGCCAAAGCGCTTTTCGATGGCATCCAGCAGCGCCTCTGGCGGGCGCTCGTTGATGCCCATGGTGCGGTCACCCTGCACGTTGCTGTGGCCACGCACCGGGCACAGGCCGGCACCGGGCACGCCGATGTTGCCACGCAGCATCTGCAGGTTGACGATTTCCTGAATGGTCGGCACCGAATGACGGTGTTGGGTGATGCCCATCGCCCAGCACATGATCACCCGCTTGCCCCGGCAGTACATGCGCGCGGCCAGTTCGATATCGGCCAGGGACAAGCCGGACTGTGCCTGGATGTGCGACCACGGCGTGGCGTCCACCACGGCCAGGTATTCATCGACGCCATGGCCATGTTCGGCGATGAAGGCGTGGTCGAACACGGCCGGTTCGCCGTTGGCCTGGGCTTCGCGTTCCCATTGCAGGACGAACTTGGCCATGCCGCGCAGCATCGCCATGTCGCCACCCAGGGCCGGGCGGAAGAAGGCGGTGTTGGTCGGACGGTCACTGTTGGTCAGCATTTCCAGTGGGTTCTGGGGGTGCTGGAAGCGTTCCAGACCACGCTCCTTGAGCGGGTTGATGCACACCACCTGGGCGCCACGCTTTACCGCATCACGCAGTGGGTCGAGCATGCGCGGGTGATTGGTGCCGGGGTTCTGGCCCCAGACAAAAATGGCGTCGGCGTGCTCGAAGTCGTCGAAAGTGACTGTACCTTTGCCGACCCCGACGCTTTGCCCCAATGCCACACCGCTGGCTTCATGGCACATGTTCGAGCAGTCAGGGAAGTTGTTGGTGCCGTAGGCGCGCACGAACAGTTGGTACAGGTACGCCGCTTCGTTGCTGGCACGTCCCGAGGTATAGAATTCGGCCTGGTCAGGGTTGGCCAGCTTGTTCAGTTCGCGAGCGATCAGGGCGAAGGCGGCATCCCAGCTGATCGGCAGGTAACGGTCGCTGGGTGCGTCGTAGACCATCGGTTCGGTCAGACGCCCTTGGTACTCCAGCCAGTAGTCGCTTTGCTGCAGCAGCGAGGTGACGCTGTAACGGGCGAAGAAGGCAGCATCGACACGGCGCTTGGTGGCTTCCCAGTTCACCGCCTTGGCGCCGTTCTCGCAGAACTTGACCATGCCGCTTTCCGGCGAATCCCCCCAGGCGCAGCCGGGGCAGTCGAAACCGCCGTTCTGGTTGGTCTTGAGCAGGGCGCGAATGTTCTTCAGCGCGTTATCGCTGCCGGCCCATGCCTTGGCCACGCTACGCAGTGCGCCCCAACCGCCGGCGGGGCCGTGGTAGGGCTTGTAGCGAGGGGGGGAGGCTGGGGTGTTGTCCGGAAATTGTTGGTACGAGGTCACGACTGTTACGACTCCGCCGCTGGGCTGTAGACCCGCGGTGCGCTGTGCTTGGGCAAGTGGATAAGGTTGAGGTTGTGCTTGCGCGCCCATTGCAGGGCAAGGCCGGTGGGCGCCGACAGGCTGACCAGGGTCTGGATGCCGGCACGCAGTACTTTCTGGATCAGCTCCAGGCTGCAGCGGCTGGTGACGATGGCCAGGCCACCCTGGGTGTCGATGCGTTGCCGCAGCAGGGCGCCGATCAGTTTGTCGAGGGCGTTGTGCCGGCCGATGTCTTCGCGGCCGAGCAGCAATTGGCCTTGGCGGTCCATGAACAGTGCTGCATGCACGGCACCGCAATGCTGGCCCAGTGGCTGGAAGGCGTCGATGCGCTCGCGCAGGCCGACCAGCCACTGGGCCGGGGGTAGGGGCGCACCCGGCAACACGGCCAGATCCGGTAGTGCCTGCTCCAGGGCCTCGACCCCACACAGGCCGCAACCACTGGTGCCGGCCAGTTGGCGGCGCTGGTTTTTCAGGTTCCAGAACGCCCGGCTGGAGATTTCCAGGTCGGCGTACATTGCCGAGCCGCTGCCGGAGAGCTTGAGGTCGTAGATTTCTGCGGTGCCTTCGACAATGCCGCTGCCGACGCTGAAACCGACGGCGAAGTCTTCCAGATCGGTAGGGCTGACCAGCATCACCGCCTGGTTGAGGCCGTTATAGACAATGGCCAGGGCCACTTCCTCGGCCAGCGGGGTGCTGTCGCGTTTGGCGTCGCTGAGCTGGACGTAATCGTAGGTGTTGCTGGCGGCGGGCATGGACAAGGGCGATGAGGCCGCGCAGACCGGAGGCTTGCTGTTCATCGGGGCGCTGAATACCGGCGGCTTTCTGATAGCACAAGCCTAGGCGCGTGGGCCGGCGGCGTCTAATCGCTAGGGTCTATGCCTTGATAGACCGCGTCGATTGGTCGCGCAGGGCGGAAGTGGTAAAGCTGACCTAGACTCCTGTGTCCAAGGTTTCGTCAACAAGGAGAGCGCAATGAGCCTGTTCAGTTTCGTGAAGGAAGCCGGCGAGAAGTTGATCGACCTGCTGACCCCTGGCAACGCCAATGCCGACGAGCAGCTTAAGAAACACGTGGAAGCTGTTGGCCTGGGCAACCCCAACATCACCGCCACTGTAGAAGGAGACAAGATCATCCTCAAGGGTGAAGTGGCCAGCCAGGAAGAGAAGGAGAAGATCATTCTTGCAGCCGGCAACATCAATGGTGTGGCCTGCGTGGATGACCAGATCACTGTGACAGGGCCAGTGGTCAAGGCGGCCCGGTTCGTTACGGTGAAAAAGGGCGACACGCTATCGGCCATTTCAGTCGTGGTTTATGGCAACGCCAACCAGTACAACAAGATTTTCGAGGCCAACAAGCCGATGCTGTCGCACCCGGACAAGATTTATCCGGGGCAGGTGCTGCGTATTCCTGAATGATCTCTGAAACCTGTACCGGCCTCTTCGCGGGCGCGCCCGCTCCCACAGGTTGAGCGCCCTCTCACGGCTGGCGCAGTAACTGTAGGAGCGGGTTCACCCGCGAAGAGGGCCTCATAGGCCTACCAGTAACTCCCGGTAATCCTCGACCGCCGCAAACTCTTCAGTATCCCGCGGCCCTGCTTTGCTATCCGGCTGGCGCACCGCCAGCAAGTGCCCCACACCAAACCGCCGTGCACTGCGCAGAATTGCCAGCGTGTCATCAATGAACAGGCTGCGTTCCGGTTCGAAGCCGATATCCGCCTGCAGGGCATCCCAGAACTGCGGGCTCTCCTTCGGGTAGCCATAGTCGTGCGAGCTGATCAGCCGCTCAAAGTACGGTGCCAGCTCCACCCGTTCCAGCTTCAGCGACAGCGAGTCACGGTGGGCATTGGTGATCATCACGACACGCTTGCCGGCCTGGCGAATCGCCGCCAGGAAGGTATCGGCATCCGGGCGCAGGGCAATCAGGTCGGCAATTTCCCGCTTCAGCTCGCGAATGGGCAGGCGTAGCTCGCGGCTCCAGAAGTCCAGGCAGTACCAGTTCAATGTGCCGGCATTGCGTTCGAACAGCGGTTGCAGCTCCATTTCCGCCATGGCCCGGCTTACACCGTGCAGCTCGGCATAGCGCTGGGGCAGGTGGTCCAGCCAGAAGCGGTTGTCGTAATGCAGGTCGAGCAGGGTGCCATCCATGTCCAGCAGGACGGTATCGATGGCAGACCAGGGAAGAACAGGCATGGGAAACTCTCGATCAGTCGGCAAGCCACGGTATAGTAACCCGTTCACGCCAAGGAGCCGCCCCATGCGCCAGAAACCCACCGTACTCAGCCGCGAAATTGTCGCCAGTAGCCGCCTGTTCCGCGTCGAAGCCGTACAGCTGCGCTTCAGCAATGGCGCCGAGCGCACCTATGAGCGCCTGGTGGGACGGGGTAACGGCTACGGCGCGGTGATGATCGTGGCCATGCTCGATGCCGAGCACGCCGTGCTGGTGGAAGAATACTGCGGTGGCACCGATGAATACGAGCTGTCGTTGCCCAAGGGTCTGATCGAGCCGGGCGAAGACGTGCTGGCGGCAGCCGACCGGGAGCTCAAGGAAGAAGCCGGTTTTGGCGCACGCCAGCTGGAGCACCTGACGGAACTGTCGCTGTCGCCGGGCTACATGAGCCAGAAGATTCAGGTGGTGCTGGCCAGCGACCTGTACGAAGAGCGCCTGGAAGGCGACGAGCCTGAGCCGATGCGGGTCGACAAGGTCAACCTGCGTGAGTTGTCGGCCTTGGCCATGCACCCGCAGTTCACCGAGGGCCGCGCCCTGGCGGCGCTGTACCTGGCCCGTGACCTGCTGATTCAGCGGGGGCTGTTGGAGCTATGAACGACCTGCAACTGATGCACGAAGTGGTCAAGCTGGCGCTGACGGCAGGCGAGGCGATCCTGCCATTCTGGCGCGCCGATGTCGCGGTGACCAACAAGGCCGACGATTCGCCGGTTACCGCCGCCGACCTGGCGGCGCACCGGGTAATTGCCGATGGCCTGCTGGCGCTGGCGCCGCAGATCCCGGTGCTGTCCGAAGAGGACTGCAATATTGCGCTGGCCGAGCGGCAAAGTTGGAGCCGCTGGTGGCTGGTCGATCCGCTGGATGGCACCAAGGAGTTCATTGCCGGCAGTGAAGAGTTCACGGTCAACATCGCCCTGATCGAGAACGGCGACGTGGTGTTTGGCGTGGTGTCGATGCCGACCAATGGACGCTGCTACTTCGGTGGGCGCGGGATGGGGGCCTGGCGTGCAGATGCCGGTGAGGCACCCCAGCTGATCCAAGTACGCAACGCACCCGCGCAGGGCGAGCGTTTTACCGTGGTGGCCAGCCGTCGGCATTCCAGCCCGGAGCAGGAAGCGCTGTTGGCCGGCCTTGGGGCTGCGGTGGGTGATCTGGAGCTGGCCAATATCGGCAGTTCATTGAAGTTCTGCCTGCTGGCTGAGGGCAGCGCAGACTGCTATCCGCGCCTGGCGCCGACTTCGCAGTGGGATACTGCAGCGGCGCAGGGCGTGGTGGAAGGGGCCTGCGGCGAGGTGATCGGGCTGGATGGCTTGCCATTCCGGTATCCGCCGCGCGAGTCGTTGCTTAACCCGTACTTCCTGGCATTGCCCGCCAATGCTGCATGGCGCCAGGCCTTCCTGAACCTGATTTGACGGAGTATCACCCTACCCTGTGGGAGCGGGCGAGCCCGCGAAGCAGGCACCGCGGTGCGGGGCACCGGCTTCGCCGGTGTTCGCGGGCCTGCCCGCTCCCACAGGTTTTGCGCCAGCCTTTGGGTTCTGTGCAGTGCAGTTGCTTTCAGCGGCTGCTGGGCTAGCGGTGCAAGACGTACTGGCCGCTGAATTTCACTGCAGGCTCGTCACTTCCGGCATTACTCACGGTGGTTTCCAACGGCAACCGCGCCCGCCCACGGCGCTGGTACATGGCCAGGAATCGCTCCCAGGTCTTTTTGTCGGGCGCGGTACAACGCGCCACTGCCGTGCCGGTCACTGGCAACGGGTAGCTGATCTGCCCTTCCTGGATGACGATATGCCCGTCATTGATCCCCAGTTCACGCAGGCGCAGGTGCAGCCAGCCCCAACCCACCAGCACTGCTGCGCAGTACAGGCTGCCGCCGAACATGGTGCTTTTGTGATTGACGTTGGCCGCCAGCGGCAGTTGCAGGCGCAGGGTGTGCTGCTGCCAATCGATCACTTCCAGGCCCATTTCGCGGGTCAGGGGGATGTCGCTGTGCAGTACGGACTGCAGGTACTGGCTATCGGTGCTCATTAACGGTTGTCCTCTTGATCGTCATGCCCTCCGCTGCCGCCGTCGAAGTTCAAGCCATGCTTGCGCAGCTTGTCGTGCAGGGTTTTGCGGGGGATACCCAGTGCTTCGGCCAGGCTTCGCATGGAGCCGTGTGGCTGGGCCAGTTCGGCGGCGATCAGCGAGCGTTCGAATTGCTCGACCTGCTCGCTGAGGTTGCCGCTGAGCATGGGCGCTGCCGGTGCTGCTGCCGAGGGCGCCTGGCCATCCAGTGCCAGTTCCAGGCCAAGGGCGAAACGCTCGGCGGCGTTCTGTAGCTCGCGGACGTTGCCTGGCCAGTCATGACGCAGCAGCAGGGCGCGTTGCGCGGGTTGCAGCGCATGCGGCGACAGGCCATGACGTTGGCTGGCAGCATCGGCGAAATGCTGGAACAACACCAATATGTCGTCGCCGCGTTCACGCAGTGGCGGAATACGCAGCGGCGCCACGTTCAGGCGGTAATACAAGTCCGCGCGGAAACGCCCTTGGTCGGCAGCCTGACGCAGGTCTTCCTTGGTGGCGGCTATGATGCGGATGTCCAGCGGGATCAACTGGTTGCCGCCCAGGCGTTCGACCACTCGCTCTTGCAGCATGCGCAGCAACTTCACCTGTACATCCAGGCTCATGCTCTCGATTTCGTCGAGGAACAGTGTACCGCCGTTGGCAAATTCGAACTTGCCGATACGGCGTTTCTGCGCGCCGGTGAATGCACCGGGCTCGTGGCCGAACAGTTCGCTTTCGACCACCGATTCGGCCAGCGCGCCGGCGTTGATCGCCACGAACGGCCCTTCGCTGCGGCTGGACAAGTCGTGCAGCGCGCGGGCCACCACCTCTTTGCCAGCGCCGGTTTCGCCCAGAATCAACACGTCGGCGCGGGTGCCGGCCAAGGCGCCGATCTGTTCGCGCAGGCGCAGCATCGCCGGTGAATGGCCGACCAGGCGGGTTGCCAGTTGCTGGCGGTCGCTCAGTGCCAGACGCAGGCTACGGTTGTCCAGCACCAGCCGGCGCAAAGCCAGGGCGCGGCGCACGCTGTCGAGCAGGGCGTCTGTGGCAAAGGGTTTTTCCAGGAAGTCATAAGCCCCGGCGCGCATCGCCTGCACCGCCAGCGGCACATCGCCATGGCCGGTAATCAGCAGCACCGGCAGTTCGCTGTCGCGGCCGTGCAGTTGTTCCAGCAACTGCAGGCCATCGATGCCCGGCATGCGGATGTCGCTGACCACCACGCCGGGCCAGTCGGCCTCGATGCGCTCGGCCAGGCCTTGGGCTTCGGCCAGGGCGACTACCTTGAGCCCGGCCAGGTCCAGGGTCTGGCTCAAGGCTTGGCGCAGGTGGGGGTCATCGTCGACCAGGATGACCTGGGCTCGGCTGTCGATCAGTGTCTCGGTGGTCATGCCGAGGGGTCCTCCGAATTGGGCAAAGTAGCGCCAGATGCGGCCACACGCAGCTGGAGGGTCAGCATTGCGCCACCTTCCGGGTGGTTGGCCAGCAGCAGTTCACCGCCCAGGGCGCGCATCAGGCTTTCACAGATGGCCAGGCCCAGGCCCAGGCCCTGGGTGCGGGTCTTGGTGGTGAAGAACGGCTCCTTGGCGTGCTCCAGGGCCTGGCGGCTGAAACCGGGGCCGTTGTCACGGATGTACAGGTAGACGCAGTCATCACGCTGCTCGGCACTTAGCCACAGGCGGCGCGGGTTGGCCTTTTCGGTCAGGGCGTCGAGGGCATTGGCCAGCAGGTTGCCTAGCACTTGGCGCAGGCGGGTTTCGCCGGCCTGTACCCACAAGGTGGCTTCCGGCAGGTCGCGGATCAGCTCTACGGCCATCGCCCGGCGGCGCTTGGCCAGTAGCGCCAGGGCATCGTCCAGGGCCGGCTGCAGGGCCACGCTCTCCGGGGCATGGCGGTCACGACGGGCGAAGGCACGCAGGTGGGCAATGATCGAGGCCATGCGCCCGGTCAGCTCGCCGATCAGCTTGAGGTTGCCGCGGGCGTCTTCGGTACGTTGGTGGTCGAGCAGGATCTCGGCGTTTTCTGCGTAGCTGCGGATGGCGGCCAGGGGCTGGTTCAACTCATGGCTGATACTGGCCGACATGGTGCCGAGCACCGACAGCTTGCCGGCCTGCACCAGTTCGTCCTGTGCGCGCACTGCCTCCTGCTGAGCGTTTTCGCGCTCCAGCACGGCATTTTTCAGGCGGGTGTTCAGGCCTTCAAGGTCGGCGGTACGTTCGGCCACGCGCTTTTCCAGTTCCTGGCGGCCACGGGCTTCGAAGTCGATGCGGTCGATGTAATGGCGCCGCCGTTGCATCACCAGGCCTGCCAGCAACATCAGTACCAGCAGCGTACCGGCACCGATGGCCATTACCGTCTGCACCGAGCGATCAACCAGCGTGCGCGGGGCAAGGATGCTGACTTGCCAACCAGTTTCCTTGATGTCGCGGGTCTGGGTGATCCAGGCCTGCGGGTTGAGAACCAGCGGCTGTGGGGCCTGGGTCGGATAGGGCTGGATGGCGATGATGGCCTGGCGCTCGGCGTCGGTCAGCGTGCGGGTAGCACGGAAGCGCCAGTCGGGACGCGAAGTCAGGATGACCACGCCATTGTGATCGGTCAGCAACAGCTGCTCGGGCGTACGGCCCCACAGGGTTTCGGTGTGATCGAGATCGACTTTGACCACCAGCACGCCGACGATCCGCTCGCGGTCGCGCACGGCCGCGGCAAAGAAGTAGCCCCGCTTGGCCGAGGTGGTGCCCTGGCCGAAGAAGCGGCCCAGGTGGCCAGCCATGGCTTCGTTGAAGTAGGGGCGGAAGGCGAAGTTTCGGCCGACGAAGCTGTCGTGCTTGTCCCAGTTTGAGGCGGCCAAGGTGTTGCCGCTGACGTCCATCAGGTACATCACCTCGGCACCGGTCTGCTGCACGATATCCTTGAGCAGGCGGTTGGCGTTGGTCACCGCTTCCAGGCGGAAAGGGTCGGCCAGCACGCCACGCAGCGCTGGCAGGTCGCCGAGAATTTGCGGCAGGGTTTCGTAACGGTGCAGGGTGCCGAGCAGGTTGGCGACATACAGGTCGAGGGTCTGGCGGTTCTGCGAGGCCAGTTCTTCCTGGTAATAGCGTTCGGCCAAATGATGCAGGGGCCACAGCAATGGGGCCAGGCTCAGCGCCAGCAGGGCCAGGCTGCGCCAGCGGGGACGGCGTGGGGGCGTCGGTTTTGCAATCATCACGTAAATGCGCCAGAAAAGTCTGACGCAATTATGCGCTACTTAAGGCAGCAGTTCCGCCTCTGCCAATGGCAGGCCTACCTTGTCCTTGTCCGATAACAGCGGTGGCTGCTGCAGCCCCCAGTCGATGTCCAGTTGCGGGTCGTCCCAGCGGATACAGCGGTCGGCGCCCGGGTTGTAGTAGTCGGTGGTCTTGTAGAGGAACTCGGCCGATTCACTCATCACCGCAAAACCGTGGGCGAAGCCGGGCGGAATCCACAGCTGGCGGTGGTTGTCGGCCGACAGGTGTACCGCAACCCATTTGCCGAATGTTGGTGAGCTTTTGCGCACGTCCACGGCGATATCGCGGATCTCCCCGTGCACCACGCGCACCAGCTTGCCCTGGGTGTTTGCCACCTGGTAGTGCAGCCCACGGAGCACGCCCTTGATGGAGCGCGAGTGGTTGTCCTGGACGAACGCCACGTTCACGCCGGTTTGCTGTGAGAACTCACGGGCGTTGAATGCCTCGAAGAAAAAACCACGGCTGTCAGCGAACACCTTTGGCTCGATGATCAGTACTTCAGGGATTGCTGTAGGGATGATGTTCATAGCGGCTCGCTGGCCCGTCGCTCAAGTATTGACCCTAGTCGGCCTTGCCGGAAATTTCCGCGCGTAGCTGTAACAGGATGCATAAGGTGTGGCTATGGTAGACAGCAGGCCGCTCCTTTCACCAGACCAGCGCTGACAGTGTCGATTGTTATCGATTTAAATTCGCCGAATGGCGCGGCATTCTTCGATTTTCAGGCTTCAAATATCGATATATATCGGTTATAAATTGGCAAACGCCCCAGCATACCCGGCTCAGGGCCATCACAGAGGTCACCCATGAAAACCCTCAACTCCACGCCCCGTGCCGATGGTTTCCACATGCCCGCCGAGTGGGCCCCGCAAACTCAGGTATGGATGGTCTGGCCGGAGCGCCCGGACAACTGGCGCCTGGGCGGCAAGCCGGCGCAGGCTGCCCACGTAACCCTGGCCAAGGCCATTGCCCGTTTCGAACCTGTGACCGTCGCGGCTTCCGCCGGCCAGTACGAGAACGCCCGTCGCCAACTCGACCAGCCGAACATTCGTGTGGTTGAAATCAGCAACGACGATGCCTGGGTGCGTGACACCGGCCCGACCTTCGTCATCAACGACCATGGCGAAGTACGCGGCGTAGATTGGGGCTTCAATGCCTGGGGCGGCTTCGATGGCGGCCTGTACGCACCTTGGAACCGCGACGAGGAACTGGCCGCCAAGCTGCTGGAAATGGAGCGCTGCCAGCGCTACCAGACCGAAGGTTTTGTGCTGGAAGGTGGTTCGATCCACGTAGACGGTGAAGGCACCGTGATCACCACTGAGGAATGCCTGCTCAACCGCAACCGCAATCCGCACCTGAGCCGCGAGCAGATCGAAGCGGTGCTGCGCGATCACTTGGCGGTCGACACCGTGGTATGGCTGCCCGATGGCCTGTACAACGACGAAACCGACGGTCACGTCGACAACTTCTGCTGTTACGTGCGCCCGGGTGAAGTGTTACTGGCCTGGACCGATGATTCCAACGACCCCAACTATGCGCGCTGCCACGCGGCCATGGATGTGCTGAAGAACACCCGCGACGCCAAGGGCCGCGAATTCATCGTGCACAAGATGCCGATCCCGGGCCCGCTGTTCGCCACTGCCGAAGAGTGCGCCGGTGTCGACCAGGTCGCCGGCAGCCAGGAGCGTGACCCGTCGGTGCGCCTGGCGGGTTCGTACGTGAACTTCCTGATCGTCAACGGTGGCATCATTGCCCCAAGCTTCGACGACCCGGCAGATGCTGAAGCCAGAGCGATCCTGGCAAGGATCTTCCCCGACCATGAGGTGGTGATGATCCCGGGCCGCGAGCTGCTCTTGGGTGGCGGCAACATTCACTGCCTGACCCAGCAGCAGCCGGCGCCGGTCAAGCGCTGAGCCCGTAATGAATGAGAGGCCCGTCATGTGACGGGCCTCTTTTTTGCGCGGGCGACGCCCGGAGGCCGAGCTGGCATACGTTTTGTATTGTTTTTCAAGCAGATAGCGAGATGGCACGGTCAGGCCGCGCCTCTGATCTGTAACAATACCTACGTAAATTAGCCGCTCACGGGCCAGGGAGTACGTGTGGACATGAACGCAGCAAGTGAGTCGGCTTTGCGCCCATCGGCAGTTGATCGCCAATCGCTCAGGCTTTTGGCGAAGCGGTTGAAACACCATGGAAGCATCAGGGTCAGGACGACCGACCCACGACGTCTGCTTGCCGGGCGATACCCCCAAGGGTTGATCAGCGAAGCAGAGATGCAGGCGCTGATGGCGGTGTGGCACTGATCGATTGCACCTGTACCTGCCTCTTCGCGGGCATGCCCGCGAAGAGGCAGGTACAGGCAACTAAGATCAGAAACTGTAGCTACCCGTCACCACAAGGCTACGTGGATCGCCCACCTGGATCTGCGCCGCACTGGTCGCCGAGCTGTAGTAGGTCTTGTCAGCAATGTTGCTCAATGCCGCCCGCACATCCCAGTCATGGGTCCGATACCCCGCCAGTGCATCCCAACGGCCATACCCTGGCAATACTGTGGTGTTCTGGTTGTCCGCATAACGTTCGCCCACCAGTGTCAGTCCGGTTTCGGCGTACCACCCCAATTCTGGCTTCCAGGTCACGAACAGGCTGCCATTGCGCTTGGCCACGTCATTGATGCGGTTGCCTTCCTGGCCGTTATTGTCCTTGACGATGATCGCATCCTGCAGGCCAATGCCGCCGCGTACATACCAGTTGCCGACGATGTTGCCGGTGGCCGTCAGTTCGATGCCGCGCGAACGCTGCATGCCGCTGAGCAAGATGATGTTCGGGTCGTTCGGGTCGCGGGTGCGGCGGTTGTAAAGCTCCAGCTCGTAGATCGCCAGGGTGGTGGTCAGGCGCTGGTCGAGCCAGTCACTTTTCACCCCGATTTCCTTCTGCCGGGTCTCTTCCGGGTCGGTTTTATTGGTGTTGCCCGGCGCCCCCGGGGTGATGCCGATCAAGCCGCCACCCACCGGTGAGAAAGTCTTGCTCCACGAGGCGTAGAACGAATGGTCGCGCCATGGTGTGTAGACCACGCCCAGGCGTGGGCTGGTACTGTTGCTGTCCTGCGGTTCGCGCACGCCATCCTTGTTGGTGGTTTCCACTTCGAACTGGTCAAAGCGCACGCCGGCGAGAACCTGCCACTGATCGTTCAGGCGAATCTGGTCCTGCAGATAAACCCCGCGGCTGTCGACCACGGTGTGGTTGTTGCTCGATACCGCCAACGTACCATTGTGCGGCTGGCTGGGTTTTCCCAGGCCTGGCAGGCTCTGGCTGCCGGCGCTGTATAGCAGCGGATCGCGCCGCTGGTTGCCGAACTCCAGGCCCAGCAGCAGCTTGTGTTCAAGGCCCAAGGTGTCGAAGTCGCCCTCGGCCTCCAGGTTGTTGAACAGGTTGCGGGTGTTCAGGTCCTGCTGCCAGCGTTGGCGGGTCAAGGTATTGGTGCCGGCGTTGTAGCCCGTGACATAGGTGTTGTCGAACTCGCTGTCGAGTTTGAACAGGCCCAGGGTGTGGCGCAGCTGCCAGGTTTCGTTCAGCTGGTAGTTCAGGCGCGAGCGCAGCGACTGGGCGCGGTCGTCAATGTAGTCGCGATTGTCGCCGTAGGTGGCGCTGCGGCTGACGTCTGCCGGGCGGCCGTTGACACTCGGGATGCCCCGGTCTGGTGTGCGGTTGTAGCGGCTGTATTCGTACTGCACCAGCCAGTTCAGGTCGGGGGTGATCTGCCAGCTGATCGACGGGGCGAACAGTTGGCGGCTGCCGTCGATACCATCGCGGAAGCTGTTGTTGTCCTGGTTGCCCATGTTCAGGCGCAGGCTGACCGTGTCGCTGGGGTCGGCGCTGAGGTCGGCATACAGGCTGCGCAGGTCTTCGCTGCCGGCCTGCGCTTCGATGGTCGAGCGGCGACCCGGCTCCGGTGCCTTGCTGACCCTGTTGACGATGCCGCCCTGGCTGCCACGGCCATACAGTACCGCTGCAGGCCCCTTCAGCACTTCGACCCGCTCGATGTTGTGCAGGTCGCGGATGTACTGGCTGTCGTCGCGGATACCGTCCAGGTAGAAGTCGTTGCTGGCCTCGAAGCCGCGGATGCGTACGCTGTCAAAACGGGTGTCGGCGCCGCTGCTGACGTTGGGGATACCCTCCAGCGCCTTGCCCAGCGTGTTGCTGCCGTAATCCAGCACATTGGCGGTTTTCACCGTATCGATGGCCTGCGGCACATAACGCACGGGCGTCGAGGTGCGGGTTGCGGTGCTCACCTCCTTGACCCGCGGGTTGTCCTTCTCGCGTTCGCTGTCGGCGGTAACCGACGACTCCGGCAGTGTGGTGGTGGCGGCACTGGCCAGGCTGGCGCTGAAAAGCAGCGACAGGCCAAGCGTCAGGGGTGAAAGACGGCAGGGTACAAGCATGGGCACATTCAAACCGGACAGTTGAAAATTAAGTGCGAATGGTAATGCTTGCTATTTACTCTTGCTTGGGTATTTGTAAAGGCTTGTCTTTACATATGTGTCCGTTTGTAACAGCCTCTGCGGCCACGCTCTGCCTGCTCCCAGGAAATTGTCCGTTCGATCAAATGGCAAATTCCTACACAAGATAAATTGTCCGCTGATAGCGCAAACCTGCATGGAAATGCACCAGACAGGCCGGTAATTTCGGTTATATCAACCTGCATTTCACGACTTTTTGACATTTGTAATCGCACACGGCTAGGATTCGGCCAACGCCTGCTGGCCATGGTATTGGCCAAGCTGCTGCCAAGGGCCGCCGTGAAATTACCGGTCGGCCCACCCGGCTGGATCCGCATAGCGTCGAACCTACGAAGGGGCGTTGGTTCCTGGCGTCATTTTGCAGCGCGTTTTTGATTAAGAAATAAGGAAAACAACATGTTGAAAACCAGGATCAGCCTGGTCGCCCTGGCGATGATCGCCGCGACCCAGGCTCAGGCCAATGACCAGGCTGACAGCAAGGGCTTCATCGAGGACAGTCACGCCAACGTCCTTCTGCGTAACGCCTACATCAACCGTGACAAGAAGCATGGCACCGACGACCAGATCGAATGGGGCCAGGCGTTCATCGCCAACTTCTCCTCCGGTTTCACCCAAGGCACCGTTGGCGTCGGTGTTGACGCATTCGGCCTGTACGCCGTGCGCCTGGATGGCGGCAAAGGTCACAACGGTGGTGGCGGCGTAGACTTCTTCAAACCGCACGAAACCACCAATGCCGAAGGCAACGCCAGCTCGCCGCACAACCTGGCGCGTGGTGGTGCTGCTGTGAAATTCCGCATTTCCAACACCGTGCTGAAGTACGGTGACCAGATGCCAGCACTGCCAGTGCTGCAGTACGACGATGCACGACTGCTCCCAGAAAGCTTCACCGGCACCCTGATCACCTCCAAAGAGATCCAGGGCCTGGAACTGAACGCCGGCCGCTTCACCCAGGAAGCGCGCAAGAGCGCCGAGCGCCGTGATGGTGGGGGCCTGAAGTCGATCAACGTCTTAGGTGGCAGCTACAAGTTCACCGACAACTTCACCGCTTCGCTGTACACCGCCGACAACGAAGATGTGATGAAGAAGCACTACCTGGGCTTGAACTACGTCTTCCCGATCGCCAGCGACCAGTCCCTGACCCTGGACTTCAACGGCTACAAGTCGGACATCAACAACAAGTACGTAAAAGCCGCAGGCCTGAACGGCGACTCCAACACCATCTGGAGCCTTGCTGCCACCTACGCGTACGGTGCGCACTCGTTCACCCTCGCTCACCAGCGCAGCACCGGCAGCACTGGCTACAACTACGGCTTCTACCAGAACGCCGGCGGCGTGGGTGACGGTGGTTCCACCATCTACCTGGCCAACTCGTACTGGTCCGACTTCAACGCCGAAGACGAGCGCTCCTGGCAGTTGGGCTACGGCCTGGACTTTGGTGCCTACGGCATTCCGGGCCTGACCTACAAGCTGGCTTACGTGGTGGGTGACAACATCAACACCCGTAACGTCGCCAACCCGCAAGGCTTCGGCGAAGGTAAAGAGCGCGAGATCTTCAACCAGATCCGTTACGTGGTGCAGGACGGCCCGGCCAAGGACCTGTCGATCAAGCTGCGTAGCTCGTTCTTGCGTACCAACAACGCTGTGCAGCAGAACGGTTACAACGACGACGGCAACGAAGTCCGCGTATTCGTCGAGTACCCGATCAGCATCTTCTGATCTGCGGTTGCTTGCATGAATGCTGGGGCCGCGCTGCGGCCCTTCGCGGGCTTGCCCGCTCCCACAGGTACAGCGTTGCCTTCGCTGGCGCTGCAATTGGACTGCCCCCCAAAAGTTGGACAGTTTTAAGCTGCAGCCTGAGCCCTGTATTCCACAGGGCTCAGGCCATTGAGTCTCAGCTTGATGCGATCATGGTTGTAGTAGTGAATGTACTCA
>NZ_JAUHUI010000018.1:0-102484 GCF_030418155.1 Pseudomonas sp. 2,4-D | reverse complement strand
GCCCCCTGGCGAACCGGCGAGCCCGGTGAAATGCAGGGCAAAAAGAACTGGCAATTGCCGTTCTGGGCCGTGCTGTTCCCCTACAACCTGACCGTCGCCCTCTGCTGGTATGGCATCTGCCGCCTGTTCAACGTCCGAGCAGCGCCACCACCACCCGAAGCATTTGAGGAAGCCCCCATTCAACCCGGCAAAAGGAAGCGCAATGATACCCATCGTACTGGTAGGCCATCGTCATAGCTGCCCGCTCCATGGCGAAGGCACTGTGGAAACCGGCGCAAATGCAACATTCGTGGATGGCAAGGCCGTCGCTCGTGTGGGCGATCGCATCAGTTGTGGCGCCGTTATCGAAACCGGCGCTGCCTGCACGATCATCGAGGGCCACCCCGCAGCAAGGGAGGGTGACACTACCAGTCATGGAGGGACCTTGATCGAGGGGGACCAGGGTTGGCTCATTGATTGAAAGCCACTACCGGGCACCGAGCCGGATGCTGAAGCCTGTCAGTCAACAGGTTTGGGCCGTCCAGCGGCCCAGATAGCGAACAAAGCCACCCTTCGCGGGTAACCTGTTCTCACACGCATGGCGCCATGCCCGCAGGCATGCGCCATGTCTGCGTCAATCCAGCACTGGCCGAAGCAACGCCTGTGCCTCATACAGGGTCGGTAAATACCGCAACCGTATCTCATCAATACTCAACCGCGAAGCATGAGTCGTGATGGTCAGCGTGGCTTTCAACTGACCGGCCCGCCCCAGCAGTGGCACCCCCAGCACCCGCATACCGATTTCATATTCCTGATCAACGATACAGAACCCCTGCCCCTTCACGCGCAACAGTTCAGCGTCCAGCTGCGCCCGGTCTGTCAGTGTGTAAGGCGTCAACGCCCGCAGCGGGTGACGGGCAAAGTATTCGTCCCGCTCCCCCTCCTCCAGCCAGGCCAGCCAGACCCGCCCGCTAGCCGTGCAATACATGGGTACTCGCGAGCCGGGCCTGATCGACAAAGACGCCACATGGCTATACCGGCTACGCACCAGATGGATGATCTCATCGCCATCGCGAGTACCCACCGATACGTGCTCCTGGGTCTGCCGCGCCACCTGTTCAACAATCGGCCGCAGCATGCGCGGCAGTTGCGCCGAGTCCACATAAGCCTGGCCGATACGCAAGGCCTTGGGGGTCAGCCAGTACTCACGGCTGTCAGTTTCGGCAAAGCCCTCATGCACCAAGGTCAACAGAAACCGCCGCACAGCACTGGGCGTAAGGCCAGATAACCTGGCCGCCTGCGGCACACTCAGACGCGGCTGCTCGGCGCTGAACAGCTGCATCAGCGCCAGGCCTTTCTGCAAGCCTGCGATCAGGTCACGGGGATGGATGGCGGGTGTGTTCATGCATTCGACTCGCTACCAGAGGCACAAAAACAGCCGATTACTGCGATAACCGGATCATGACTGCGATTATCGCACTAAGTGGCCGCTTGGCGCATTGTTGCCCGCGTTCCCCTGCCTCACCCTTGGCGCCATAACAACGCCAATAAGGAGGTCAGCATGATTCGAGGTTCCACTGAACTGGTCGCCATCGTCGGTTCGCCCATCGCCCAGGTGAAGTCCCCGCAAAACTTCAACACCTGGTTCAACCACAACAACTGCAACCTCGCCATGCTGCCCATCGACCTGCACGAGGCGGCGCTGGACAGCTTTGCGGGTACCCTGCGTGGCTGGCAGAACCTGCGCGGTTGCGTGGTCACCGTGCCTTACAAGCAGGCGCTGGCCAACCGCGTCGACGGCCTGAGCGAGCGCGCGGCTGCCCTGGGTTCGGTCAATGTGATACGTCGCGAGCGCGACGGACGCCTGCTGGGCGACAACGTGGACGGCGCCGGCTTCCTCGGCGCTGCGCACAAGCATGGCTTCAAGCCGGCGGGCAAACGGGCACTGGTGATCGGTTGCGGCGGTGTTGGCAGTGCCATTGCCTATTCACTGGCTGAGTCAGGGATCGCCAGTATTACCCTCAGCGACCCCAGCACAGCACGCATGGGTGCTGTATGCGAACTGCTCGGCAACGCCTTCCCCGGACTCACGGTCAGCACACAGTTCAGTGGGCTGGAAGACTTCGACCTGGTGGCCAACGCTTCACCAGTCGGCATGGGCCCCCGCGCAGAACTGCCGCTGTCCGCCGCCCTGCTGGCGACCCTGCTGCCAGGCACCCTGGTCGCCGACGTGGTCACCTCACCCGAGATAACCCCGCTGCTGAACCGCGCGCGGCAAGTAGGCTGCAGGATCCAGACTGGTCCGGAAATGGCCTTTGCCCAACTGGGCCACCTTGGCGCCTTCATGGGCGTCACGCCGTTGGAGATCTGAGGCCATGACGACTCTGGAGCACACACATAACAGCTTCGACCTGGTTGTGCTGGGCAGCGGTGCCGGTGGTTTTGCCGCTGCCGCCACCGCGGCCCGCCGTGGGCTAAAGGTGCTGGTGGTGGAAAAGGCCGAACGCTTTGGCGGCACCTCGGCGATTTCTGGCGGCGCGGTGTGGCTGTACGGCACCGACCAAGCCCGTGACGCCGGCGCCAAGGACTCCCCCGAGGCAATGCGCACCTATCTCAAGCAGGTCATCGGCGACGGCTACGACCCCGCCTTGTGCGATGCCTTCATCGAGCATGGCCACCAAGCGCTGCGCTGGCTGGAGCAAAACACCGAACTGCGTTATGCCCTGCGCCCACTCTCGCCCGACTATTACCCGGATGCACCCGGCGCCACTCAGTTCGGCCGGGCGCTGGAAATGGTCGAATACGACGGCAAGCACCTGGGCACACGCTTCAAGGACCTGCAGATGCCACCGCCCGGCATGCTGCTGTTCGGCGGCATGATGGTCAACCGGGTGGATATCCAGCATTTCCTCAGCATTCGCCGCTCACCCAGATCGATGTGGCATTGCCTGAAGCTGATGGCGCGTTACGTGCGCGACCGCCTGCAGCACCCACGCGGCACCCGGCTTACCACTGGCAACGCATTGATCGCCCGCCTGGCCACCAGCGCCTTCGCCCACGGCACACAGTTGTGGTTGCGCAGCGAAGCCGTGGAGCTGATCGCCGAGCACGGCGTGATCACGGGCGTGGTCGTACAGCGCGAGGGCCGCCGTGAGCGGGTAATGGCCCGTGGTGGCGTGGTGTGCGCCATGGGCGGATTCGCAGCAGGCGCAATGGCCGCCGGCTACCGCCCTGCTCAAAAGGCGCCGCACCTGACCATGTCACCACCGGCCAACGACGGAGCCGCCCTGCGCCTTGCCCAGGCCGTGGCAGCAGCCGAGGGCGAGAGCCTGGCGGCCAACTTTTTCTGGGCACCGGTTTCCGAACTGCGTCATGCCGATGGTGAACGTGAGCGCTTCCCGCACTTGGTCACCGACCGCGCCAAGCCGGGCGTGATTGCGGTAGACCAAGCCGGGCGGCGCTTCGTCAACGAGTCCGACTCCTACCACCACTTCGTGCACACCATGTTCGCCAACGGCATTGCCAGCTGCTGGCTGGTCTGCGATGCCGAGGCAATGAACCGGTACGGGCTTGGCCTGGCGCGGCCCAAGCCCGTCAACAACCAGGCGTTGATCGACGCAGGCTACCTGTATCAAGCCACCACAACGCAGGCACTGGCCCTGGCCATCGGCGTCGATCCACAGGTGTTTTCGCAAACACTTGCACAGTTCAACAGCGATGCCAGCAATGGCATCGACCGCGCATTTGGCAAAGGCGGCAACAGTTACAACCGCTACATGGGCGACCCGCAACATACGCCCAACCCATGCCTGGCACCCCTGACCAAGGGGCCGTTCTATGCCATCCGCATTCACACCGGCGACCTCGGTTCAGCTCGTGGCCTGGTGACCAACGCCGATGCCAACGTGCTGAACCGCAGCGGTTTGCCCATTCCCGGGCTGTATGCGGTCGGCAACGACATGAACTCACTGATGAAGGGCACCTACCCCGGCCCCGGCATCACCCTGGGCCCTGCCCTCACCTTCGGCTGGCTTGCTGCCAACCACATCACCGCGCGCCTGCAGGCGCCGGCTACCCCTACGGAGAACCCGGCATGTACTACGAACTGAGAACCTACACCCTCGACCCATTGAAAATGGCCGACTGGCTGGCCCTTTACCAAAGCCACGCACTTGAGGTGCAGAGCGAACACCTGGGCAACCTGGTGGGCTTTTTCACCAGCGAGTTCGGCGACGTCAACCAAGTGGTGCACATCTGGGGCTATGCCAGCCTCGACGACCGCATGGCACGCCGCGCAGCCATGGCGGCAGACTCGCGCTGGGCGGAATTCTCGCGACGCAACCGCGAGCTGGGCGCAGTACTGCGCCTTCAATCGCGGCTGCTGCGCCCTACCGGTTTCTCACCGCTGCAGTAAGCCACACGCCACCTCTTCCAACATCCAAGCGGACCCCTTCCATGCCCCCCCTTGAATGTGACGTACTCGTCATCGGCTCCGGCGCCTCTGGCCTGGCTGCCGCCGTAACCGCCGCGCATCATGGCCTGACAGTGGTCGTCGCGGAAAAAGCCAGCCAACTGGGCGGCACCAGCGCCTGGTCGGGGGGCTGGTTGTGGATACCGCGCAACCCGCTGGCCATCGCCGAAGGCATCGTCGAAGCCGACGATGCCCCGGAGCGCTATCTGCGTGCGCAAACCCACACCCGCGAGCTGGACCCGCGTCAACGTGCCTTCCTGCGCCATGGTCCGGAAATGGTGGCGTTCTTCCAGCAACACACTGCCGTGCAGTTCCAGTGCGGTAGCCGTATGCCCGACATGCGTGAAGGCGATGGCAGTGCACGCGGCGGTCGCTCGCTGTGTGCATTACCTTACGACGGGCGCCGGCTGGGGCCTTGGCTGCACAAGTTGCGCCCGCCGCTGGACATCGTCAGCCTGGCCGGCATGGGCATTGCCGGGGGCGCCGACATGGCTGCCTTCTTCAACGCCACACGCTCGCCGAAGGCAGCGCTGCATGTTGGCAAGCGCCTGTTGCGCCATGGCCGCGACCTGCTGCTGCACCGTCGCGGCCTGCATCTGGTCAATGGCAACGCGCTGGTGGCGCGCCTGCTGCGCAGCGCCCTTGATCGTGGCGTGACATTGCTGACCGAGAAACCGGCCAGCCGTCTGTTGTTGTGCGAAGAAAGGGTCAACGGCGCGCTGTTTGCCGATGGCCAAGCGATCTACGCACGGCGCGGTGTGGTGCTGGCCTGCGGTGGCTTCCCACATGATCGCCAGCGTATCTCGCAGCTGATGCCGCACGCGCCGGACGGTGACCAGCATTACTCCGCTGCGCCCAGGGAGAATAGCGGTGATGGTTTGCGCCTGGGCGAACAGGCGGGTGGGCGGATGTCTGCGGCAGGCGCCCACGGGGGCGCCTGGGCGCCGGTATCGCAGGTACCGCGCCGCAATGGCCATTTCGGCCATTTCCCACACCTGATCGACCGTGCCAAGCCCGGTTTCATCGCCGTGCGCCGCGATGGTCGGCGCTTCGTCAACGAGGCCGATTGCTACCACGACTTCATGAACGCGCTGTTCGCCGCCACGCCGCAGGCTGAGCAGCCGGAGGCCTGGCTGATCTGCGACCATGCTGCGCAACGGCGCTATGGCATCGGTTGGGCCAAGCCCTTTCCCTTCCCTACCCGCTTCTATCAGCGCAGTGGCTATTTGCACAGCGGCGCTACCCTGGCGCAACTGGCGCAGCGCTGCGGGATCGACGCCGAGCAGTTGCAAC
This sequence comes from Pseudomonas sp. 2,4-D, assembly GCF_030418155.1. Lineage (NCBI taxonomy): Bacteria > Pseudomonadati > Pseudomonadota > Gammaproteobacteria > Pseudomonadales > Pseudomonadaceae > Pseudomonas > Pseudomonas sp. 2,4-D. The sequence continues at coordinate 96,741 of NZ_JAUHUI010000018.1, read as the reverse complement.
GCACGGTGGAGGGCTTCAACCATCATGCGGCACAAGGTGAAGACCCTACCTTTCTACGTGGCGCGTCGGCCTACAACCGGGCCCAAGGCGACCCGCAGCAGGCACCTAACCCGTCGCTTCGGCCGTTGCTGAAGGGGCCGTTCCATGCGGTGAAACTGCTGCCAGGCAGCCTTGGCACCTTCGCCGGCCTGGACACAGACGCCTCAGCCCGCGTACTGGACCACGCAGGGCAGCCGATACCCGGGTTGTTTGCAGTGGGTAACGACATGCACAGCGTGATGGGTGGGTACTACCCGAGCGGCGGCATTACCCTTGGGCCAGGGATGACCTTCGGGTATCTGGCCGGTAGGGCGTTGAGCGGGGGCTGAGCACATCATTGATGTCGGTTTTGCGCCCATCAGGCAACCAAGGCCAAAGCCTTCTACCCTTCAGTGACGTGAATACCTGCCGCGCCCGCCGGCCAACGCAACCGTTCGATAACCGAACAGTAGCCCGTCTCTTGAATTGACGCTGCCGTCTTCACTGCTCACCATGCACCGGCCTTGCGTGCCCCCCTGCCTGGGAACGGTCACGTACCCGTAGCACCGCAGCTGAATACAATTTCAAGAAACGAGCAGTCTATGAACCACTCCAAGATCCCTCCCGCCGCGCCCCGGATGTCCCAGGGCTCGATCGGCGACAAGCTCCGCGGCGCCTTCGGCGTCGGCAAGACCCGTTGGGGCATGCTCGCCCTGGTGTTCTTCGCCACCACCCTGAACTACATCGACCGCGCCGCCCTCGGCATCATGCAGCCTGTGCTGGCCAAGGAAATGAGCTGGACGGCGATGGACTACGCCAACATCAATTTCTGGTTCCAGGTCGGCTATGCCATCGGCTTTCTGCTGCAAGGCCGACTGATCGACAAGGTCGGAGTCAAACGGGCCTTCTTCTTCGCTGTACTGCTGTGGAGCCTGGCCACGGGTGCCCACGGCCTGGCCACCTCGGCGGCAGGTTTCATGGTCTGCCGCTTCATCCTCGGCCTGACCGAGGCCGCCAACTACCCGGCCTGCGTCAAGACCGTGCGCCTGTGGTTCCCGGCGGGTGAGCGGGCCATTGCAACGGGGCTGTTCAACGCCGGTACCAATGTTGGCGCCATGGTCACCCCCGCGCTGTTGCCGCTGATCCTGGCTGTATGGGGCTGGCAGGCTGCGTTCATCGCCATGGGTAGCCTGGGCCTGGTGTGGGTCGTGTTTTGGGTGCTGAAGTACTACAACCCTGAAGACCACCCCCGCGTGCGTCAGAGCGAAGTGCAGTACATCCAGCAGGATGACGAGCCCGAGCCGACCCGTGTGCCGTTCAGCCGTATCCTGCGCCTGCGTGGCACCTGGGCTTTTGCAGTGGCCTATGCGATTACCGCACCGGTGTTCTGGTTCTATCTGTACTGGCTGCCGCCGTTCCTGAACCAGCAATACAGCCTGGGCATCAACGTCACCCAGATGGGCATCCCGTTGATCATCATCTGGTTGACGGCAGACTTCGGCAGTATCGGGGGTGGCATCCTGTCGTCGTGGCTGATCGGCCGTGGCGTGCGTGCCACGACAGCGCGCTTGGTGTCCATGCTGATCTTTGCCTGCACCATGCTCAGCGTCATCTTTGCCGCCAACGCCAGTGGACTGTGGGTCGCGGTGGCGGCCATCTCGATCGCGGTAGGCGCGCACCAGGCGTGGACGGCGAATATCTGGAGCCTGGTGATGGACTACACACCCAAACATCTGGTGAGCACCGTATTCGGCTTCGGCAGCATGTGTGCGGCAATTGGCGGGATGTTCATGACGCAGATTGTCGGCAGCGTGCTGACCGCTACCAACAACAACTATGCCGTGCTGTTTACCATGATCCCCGCCATGTACTTCCTGGCGTTGGTGTGGATGTATTTCATGGCACCGCGCAAGGTCGAGAGCGCCTGAGAGCGCTAGCCACTTACCTCTACGGGGCCCTTGCGGGCCCTTTTTTTGGCTTGAAGTTTCTTGAGAAGCGGACAACGGCAATGAAGCGTTCGGTGTAGGTTCACTCGCGAACGTGGCGTAGCCGGTGCCATGCGCCACGTTCGCTCGATCAGACCGTGGCCAACACCGCCTTGGCTTTCTCCAGCGCCATGCGCGCACGCTGTTCGCCACTGATGCCCTGCTCCAGCAATTGCCGCGTGGGGATTTCCAGGCTCAGCGGCACGCTCGGCGGCAAGGCGCGCAACAGGCCAACCAGGTCGGCATCGCCATCACCCGGGAAGCGTCGCTCGTTACGCGCCTGGCGCAGGATCTCGTCCATGTCGGCCGGTACCGGGCCAGCAACGTCACACAGTTGGGCATAGCGCATGCGCTGCGGCTTTAGTTGCGCCAGGTCGTCCAGCGAAGAGCCGGAGCGGTTGAAATGGAAGGCATCCACCAGCACGCAGCCATTGGCATGGTCGGCGTTGGCCACCACCCGCATGGCCTGGCGCAGGTCACGTACGTCGGTCCAGGGCATGAACTCCAGGTGAGGGTGAATGCCGTATTGCGCCGCCAGCTCGCACAATGCGGCAAAGCGTTCGGTCAGGCGCGCTTCGTCGGGGTCGTTGCCCGCTACCAGCAATTCAGTGCCACCCAACCCGGCGCCCACCGCCAGGATCGCTTCGAAATCGGCCACACAGGTTGCCGGTTCAAGACGCAGGATCTCCAGGTCGAGCACCTTGACGCCCGTGTCGCGCAAGCGCGCCTGGGTTTGCCGGCGCAGTTCGGCATCGGCGACCAACGGGAAATGCCGCTCCTGTTCGGTGGCTGGCACCAGCCGTAGGCCGACATGGCTGTAACCCGCTCGGGCGGCGGCCTCGACCATGTCCGGTGGAGACAGCTCGAGCACCGTCAGGGCCGCGAGGGAAAAAATTCGATCAGTCATTTATCGTCACCAGCAATAGTAAGGTTGTATCAGCCAATGTGCGCGGGCGCGCAAGCCCGACCGCTTTGGGCTGCCTGTCGTATCGCTTCGATCAGCGCCAGTGTGCGCCCCCCGTCGGCAGCGTCGATCAGCGGCGCCTGTTCACCCCGGGCAACCCGCACAAAATGCTGCAATTGCAGGGTCAATGCCTCGCCGGCGGGGATGCTTTCCGAGCGTTGCAACAGGGGCGTATGCCAGCCTGAGCCTGCCTCGGCGTAATGCCAGCGCTTGAGCTGGGGAATGCTCAGTGCTCCTTGGGTACCGGCCAGCAGATAGCACGGCTGGCCGTCCTGGCGCGGGTACACGGGGCTTTCGCCGGCGTCCAGCTCCCAGCTCCACGGTGCAGCCACCGCATCGGACCCGGTCAGGCTGCCCAAGGCACCGTTGGCAAACTGCAGCAGCACCGCGGCGCTGTCTTCGTTGGCAAAACCGCGGACATCGTTGCGGGTGAAGGCCTGCACCTGCACCACCTCGCCGCACAGGTAACGCAACAGGTCAAGGTCGTGGATCAGGTTGGTCAGCAAGAAGCCGGCGCCTGGCTCGCGGCGCCAGGGCGTTTCGAAATAGCTGTCGGGCTTTTGCAGCTGCCACAGCGCGGTGACGTTGATCAAACGGCCCAGCTTGCCTTCGTTGATCACCTGGTGCGCCTTGGCGATCAGCGGATTGTGTCGGCGATGGTGCCCTACAAGCACCGGCACACCTCGGCGGCGTGAGGCTTCCACCAGTGCACGCACTTCATCCAGGTTCACGCCCACCGGTTTTTCCACCAGCACCGGCACCCCGGCCTCGACACAATCCAGGGCGGTGGCGACATGCAGGTTGTTGGGGTTGGCGACGATCACTGCCTCGGGGCGCATCTGCTGCAGCATCTGCCGGTGGTCGGCAAAGCAGGGCACACCGCACTCGGCAGCGAAGGCCTCGGCCTGCGGGCCGGGGTCGGCCACCGCACACAGTTGGGCTTGCGGCACATTGCGCAAGTGCTGGTAATGCTGCCGGCCCATGATGCCGGCGCCAATCAAGGCAATACGAAGGGGTGCGTTCAACAGCCTGTCCTCTTGTCATTGTTGTCATGAAATTCTGAAACTTTGTTCCACAATTCACACTCAACAATTTAGAACCAAGTTCAGCTTTTCAGAAGAACAGGCGCAACAGACTGTGCGGTAATCGACCGGAATATCCTCTCAGGCAAACAGCTCGCTGGCGGGACTGGCCGCCGACAACTCTTCTGCCGCCGTCAGCAATAGCGGTGCCAGCGCTGTAAGGCGGCTCTGTGCCAGCCGCGCGCTGGGCCCGGCGATGCTCAGCACGCCGATCACCTCGTCACTTTGCGGGCGGCGTACCACTGCGGCCAGGGCTGAGGTGCCGATGGCGGAGGTTTCCTCGACCCAGGCATATCCACGCTCGCGGGCGCGGTGCAGGTAGGCGAGCAGCTCGTCGGTGGAGCGTGGCGCGTTCGGGCCGAACTGGTCGGGGTCGGCAATACCTTGGCGCAACACCATCTGCAGCGCCAGCTCATCGTCCAGGCTGGCCAGCCAGGCATGCCCGGAGGCGGTATAGAACAGCGGCGCGTCGCGCCCCATATCCGGGTCGTAGCGCAGCCCGGAGCGGGCACCCTGGGATTTGGCGATCCAGATTTGCCGGGCACCGTCGATCACCCCAAGGCGCACCAGTTCACCGCTGTCCTGGGCCAGGCGGTCAAGAATCGGCTGGATGATGTCGGCACCGCTGTTGGCCAGGTAACGAAAGCCCAGCGCTACCAGCTTGGCCGACAGCTGATAGCGGCTGTTTTCCCGGTTCTGGCGCACGTAGCCCAGCCGCACCAGCTCAGTGAGCATGCGGTGGGCAGCGCTTTTGGGAATGTCCAGGCGCTCGGCCAGGGTTTGTAACGGCAGCCCTTGGGGTTCACCGGTAAGGCTTTCTACAAGACTGAAGGCGCGTTCGATCTGACTACCAGCCATGTCACAGGTCCCTGATTTTTTTGCGGATTCTAGAAGATGATTCCACATCGTCGCTAGCCAGCGCAGCTCGGGCCACCTCGAATGTCCGATGATCGCCCAGTTCTTGCCTGACATGACCAACCTGACCTTGCAGGACCATCCACTGCTGATAAGAATGTGGAACATTGTTCTAATAAAAGCACAGGAAACTTGCAATGCCTTCCGCTCCTCTCGAAACCGAATGCGATGTACTGGTCATAGGTTCTGGCGCCGCCGGGCTGGCGGCGGCCGTCACGGCTGCCTGGCATGGGCAGAAGGTGATCGTGGCGGAGAAAGAACCGGTGTTTGGCGGTGCCACCGCCTGGTCCGGCGGCTGGGCCTGGGTGCCACGCAACCCGCTGGCGCGCAGGGCCGGCATTGAGGAAGACATCGAGCAGCCGCGGACTTATCTGCGCCATGAGCTGGGGGCAAACTACAATGCCGAGCGCGTCGATGCCTTCCTTGAGGCGTGCCCGCACATGGTGGCGTTTTTCGAGAAGTACACGGCGTTGCAGTTTGCCGACGGCAACGGCATCCCGGACATGCATGGCGATACGCCGGGGGCAGCCCTTGGCGGCCACCAGGTGATCGCCGCGCCCTACGATGCCCGCGAGGTTGGCGCCCTGCTGCCACGCTTGCGCAAGACCATGCGCGAAACCTCGTTCATGGGCATGCCGATCATGGCCGGAGCCGACCTTGCCGCCTTCCTCAACATGACCCGCTCGCCCAAAGCCCTGCTGCACGTGTGCAAGCGCTTTGGCCGCCACCTGTACCACCTGGCCCGCCATGGTCGGGCCATGCACCTGGTCAACGGTGTGGCGTTGGTGGCGCGCCTGGCTAAATCGGCACAGGACCTGGGTGTGCACCTGCAAGCGTCGGCACCGGCCAAGCGCCTGCTGATCGAGGGTGGCCAGGTACGCGGGGCGTGGGTCGCGACGCCACAGGGCGAGCAGCTGATCCGCGCCAAGGCCGTGGTGCTGGCGGCAGGTGGCTTCCCCAATGACAACGCCCGGCGCCAGCAACTGTTCCCGCGCGATGCCAGCGGCCACGACAACCTGGCGCTGCCGCCCAAGGGGTGTTCTGGCGATGGCCTGCGGCTGGGCGAATCCGCCGGCGGTGTGGTTGCTACCGACCTGAAGTCGCCCGTGGCCTGGGCACCGGTTTCACAGGTGCCGTATCGCGACGGCAGCGTCGGCCACTTCCCACACATTATCGAGCGCGGCAAACCGGGCGTTATCGGCGTACTGGCCAACGGCAAGCGTTTCGTCAACGAAGCGCATGGCTATTACGACTATGTGTCGGCCATGGTCGCTGCAGTGCCGCAGGGCCAGGAGGTGTGCTCGTGGCTGGTTTGCGATCATCGCTTCCTGCGCCGCTATGGCCTGGGGCATGCCCGCCCGGCACCGCTGCCGGTAGGACCGCATGTGCGCAGCGGCTACCTGAAACGCGGCGCCACGCTCGAGCAGCTCGCCCAGGCCTGCGACATTGACCCGTCCGGGCTGCGCGCCACGGTCACTGACTTCAATAGCCATGCCCGTAACGGCCAGGACCCGGCGTTTGGCCGCGGTTCCACGCCGTTCAACCGCAAGCAGGGTGACCCACAGCACAAGGGCCCTAACCCTTGCGTGGCGCCCATCGAGCACGGGCCGTTCTATGCGGTGAAAGTAAAGCCCGGCTGTTTTGGCACCTTTGCCGGGTTGCGCACCGACGGCAATGCCCGTGTACTGGATGAGGCCGGGCAACCGATTGCAGGCCTGTATGCAGCAGGTACCGACATGGCCAGCGTGTTTGGTGGCTGGTACCCGTCGGGCGGCATCAACCTGGGGCCGGCGCTGACCTTTGGCTATGTCGCCGGGCGGCACATTGCCGGGGTGCAGGAGTATGAGTGAACGGATCTACGATACCCGGGGGAGCGGCGGTCTGCAGGGGGCACCGGGAAGGCCGTGGCGCTTGAATCGAGCGCCACGCGCTCTGATTTTTCAGCGCTGTCGCCCCTCAGCTCACAGGCCTCGCGGCGCTGCGCTCCTGAAGTTGCGCCAGCCAGTAGGCCACATCCACCTCGTCGATCTGCTCGGTGCGCAGGAAGCGCTCGGCATATTGGCGGTATACCCCGCTGCTGAGGAACAGTTGTAGCAGTTGCCCGTCGACGTGCCCCTCGCGGGCCATGGCCACCAGGATCTTCACCGATTCGGACAGCGTCTTCGGGGGTTTGTATGGCCGGTCTGCAGCCGTTAGTGCTTCAAAGATGTCGGCAATCGCCATCACTCGCTCGGCAATGCCCAGGTCCTGCCCGCCCAGACGACGCGGATAGCCGCTGCCGTTCATCTTTTCGTGGTGGTTGCCGGCGATGTCGGGTACCCGCTTGAGGTGGCGCGGGAGCGGCAGTGCACTGAGCATGATGATGGTCTGCACGATGTGTTCGTTGATCTTGAAGCGTTCTTCGTCAGTCAGCGTGCCACGGCGGACCGACAGGTTGTACAGCTCGCCGTAGTTGCTGGCGTGGCCTGGCAGATGCATGTCGAACCCCCAGATATTACGCGGGTCGTCCTTGACCACCGGCGGTGTGCGGGTGCCCCAGGGCACGCAGTGCTCGGGGCGATCAGCCAGCAATGGCTCCTCTGTCGGTAGTGCAGGCTGCGGCACGCCGACAAAGCGTTCCGCCTCATCACGGGAGATGCCCAGGCGGTTATCGAAATGGCGCAGCCAGCGGCGCTTGCCGATCACCTGCAAACGCTGGATATCGGCGTCCTGCATGAACTCGCCGCCGATGTTGGCCTGGGCGACGAAAGCGAAGTCGTCCTGCAGCTCGGCCTGGCTCCGCTGCAGTGCGGCTTTCAGCACCTGCTGGTCGGCGCCGCTGGCCAGGCCTTGCCAGTAGGCCAGCTCCGCCTCGCGCCACAGCACTTCGAAACGCATGCGTACTTCGTGGATGCGGTTGTACAGGGTCTCCAGCTTGGTCGCCTTGTCCACCACGTACTCGGGGCTGGTGACCTTGCCACAATCGTGCAGCCACGCTGCCACACGGAACTCGTACCGCTCTGCCTCGGTCATGCTGAAGCTGGCGAACGGACCGCTGTCGGCTGCCACTGCCTGATCCAACAGCATCTGCGCCAGCTGAGGCACCCGCTCGCAGTGGCCACCGGTATAGGGGCTCTTGGCATCGATTGCGTCTGCCAGCAGCTTGATCATGGCGTCCAGCAGGCGTTGCTGGGCTTCGACCAACTGGCGGGTTTCGATGGCCACTGCAACCACGCCGGACAACTCCTCGACAAAGCGCCGAAATGCCTCGCCCACCCGCTCCTGCGCCTGCTCTTCGTCCATTTGCAGGACCAGGATGCCCAACAGTGCCCGGCTACGGTCATTCAGCACCACGGCCAGGCTGCGCCCGTGCAGGCCGAGGGCCTGGTTCACTGTTACAGCCAAATGCTGCCGGGCGCCCTCATCCACTGCCAGCTCGCTTGGGTAGTGTTCACCGCGGCACGAGGCGGCCAGACGCAGCAAGGCTTGTTCAGCGTCGTACAGGTAAACCACGCCGGCGTCGCCCCCGGCAGCCTCTACCAGATGGCTCAGCACGCCATCGAGCATGCGCTCCAGGTCTCGCTCGCGGCTGAGCGCAAGGGTAATCGCCTGAAAGTGGCGAATAGTGCCGGACATGCGGCTCAGCACGCGGCTCAACTCGCGCACCTCGGAAACCCGCGAGTGCACACCCACTTCACGGCTGAAATCAAAACTGGCCAAACCTTGAACCTGCTCGCGCAACAGCCGCAGCGGGCGGCCAATGCGCCGGCCAAGCACACCGCCGAGCACCAGCAACACGGCCATCAGTGCCACGGTCCAGAGCAACTGCTCGAACAAGACTTTGCGTGCCCCCACCAGCAACTCGTGGCCTGGTACGGCAATCAGCACGTGCAAGTCGTGCCCGGCCAGGGTAGTCAGCTGCACACGAATGCCATACCAGGTCTGGCCGGCCACCTGATAAGGCTGAGGCTGGTTGCCCTTCGGCAGGTCAGCGTATAGCCGTGCCAGGCTGGGAGCGCCCAGCTCGGCGACACGCGACAGGCGCACGCCTTGCCCTTCGTGCACGATTGCCCGCTGCGGGTCCGGATAGGCCACAACGTTGCCCTGGTCATCGACCACCACGATCTCGGTACCCGGGGTCATGCGCAGGTCCCGAGTCTCGCTGGCCAGGTCGTTGACCGAGACGTCCAGGCCGATCACGGCGCCACCGTCGACGCTACGTTGGGCCATGGTCAAGCCGACCTCGCGGGTGGTGAAGAACACATAGGGGCGCGTCAGCACAGTAGAGGGTTGTACCGTGGCTTCAGCGAACCAGGGGCGCAGGCGTGGATCGTAGCGATAGTCAGGTTTGGCCTGGGCCTGCAACAAGTTCAGCGCCCGATCATAAAAGCGCCACTCGCCCTGCACCTTGGCGCCGTCGCCATGGCTGACGCTCTGCACCAGAAAAGCCGTGCCCGGTGGAGCGGCGAAACGCTGCATCAGCTGTGGGTCACGCAGGCGACGCACCAACAGGAACTCGCCGCTGGGGTAACCCAGATAGGCGGCGCTGAGCATGCGGTTGGCGTCCAGCATTTCCACCAGCTGTGGCAGCCGATCCAGGCGCTGTGCCTGGGTGTGCACCGTCGTGTTGTGGGCCAGCAGGCGAATGCTGCTTTGCGCCGGCTCGATCAGGCGCCTGGCGCGCTCGTCGATCGTCTTGGCAACCTGCTGGGCGGCATCGCCAGCGGCGGCCACGAGGGTTTGGCGAATACCGCGGTAACCCTGCCAGGCCAGGGCGGCGCCGAGCAGCAGCATGCCCAGCACGACGGCCAGCGCTACCAGCCATTGCAGCGAGATGCCACGCCCGGCTTTACCGGCAACACGGCCATTCGACACGCAGCCCATTCCAGGTACTCCATGTGTGGCAGTTTGAAGGAGCAGCCAGAACGATCATGCAGGCCAGGGCCATTCGCAGGCAGCGTGACGGGCCAAATGGTGGCAAGCTGCCCTGGTCCATCTTGGCAGCAGTGTAGAGCGTACGTGGGCTTTCTGCCGGGATGGCAAAAAAGTTAACCTGGGCAGTAAAAGGCGCACAGCCGTTACATGAGGCTCAAACCCGCTGTTCCAGCATGACCAACGCCCCGATAATCAGCGCCTGCATGCCCTCAAGCAACTCCACTTCCATCTCCGATTCTTCGCCAGCCCGGTCGGCCTCCAGCAGCGGCTCGCGCCCCGACACCGTGTACACCGTATCGGCCACGGCAAAGCCATGGAACGCCACCGTCGACAACAACCAGCGCGCCTGTTCCAGGCTCAGGCCGTAGGCCTGGGCGATGTGCGCCTGGTGGTCATTGATCTTGTCGATCATCGCTTCTGTCGCTGCCAGCCTGCGGATCACATAGGGCGTCAGACCCGGGTGGGCCTTGACGAATGCCTGTACCGACGTGGCAAAGCGCGTCAGGTAGGACTGCAACCCTTCTACACAATTCCCGTCTGCCCTAGGGATCTGCCAGCGCTGAAAGATCTCCTCGGCCACCAGGCACTTGAGTGCTTCGATGTTCGGCACATGCTTGTACAGCGCCATGTGGCTTACGCCCAACGCAGCGGCCACGCCAACGAACGTGAGGTTGGGCAAGCCGATGGCGATGCTCACGTCGGCAATCCGTTCACGGGTGATGGTGCGAGGGCGACCGCGTCCGGGGGTGCGTTGTGGTGGTTGCATCAGTTCCTCCAGGCTTTGTGAAGACAGTCTTGTAGCTGCCTTGTCGGGTTTTCGCAAATTAGTTTATAGTCATGCAACTAATTAATTTGCAGCTTTCCAGGCCCGCTTCATGTCCGATTCATCAACGCCCCTTGACGATGCCGCCCCTTCAACAAACAAAGCCCGCAGCCCGCTCAGCCGTGTGCTTTCCCCCATTCGCGGGCGGCTGGCGCTGTCTGCGGTGCTGGCTGCGGCGGGTTCGATGCTGGCTTTGGTACCGCTGGCAGGCATTGCGCACATCGCACACCTGGCGTTGAGCGAAACCGCCACATCGGGCGCCATTGGCCGGGCCATCGCAGCCAGCATCGCCAGCCTGTTCACTGGCATGACCCTGATCACCGCAGCCGAAATGCTGGCGCACCAAGCCGACAACCACATCACCCATCACCTGCGCGTGGCGATCGGCCAGCGCCTGATGCAAGTGCCGCTCGGCTGGTTCAGCGAGCGGGCATCAAGCGAAGTGAAACGGGCCATGCAGGACGACATCGGCACACTGCACAGCCTGACCGCGCACTTTTTCACCACACTGGGCCGCGCCGTGGGCGCCGTGCTGATTTCCGTGGCCTACCTGTTCGCCATGGACTGGCGCCTTGCCGTGGTCGTGCTGCTGCCCTTCCCGGCGTTCTTCCTGTTTCTGCACCGTGCCATCAAGGCCAGCGCAGCGCATATGGGTGATGTGGTTGCGGGCATGGCGCGCATCGACAACGCGGTGGTCGAGTTCGTCAATGGCATGCCGCTGGTCAAAGCATTCGGCGGGCGCGGCAACGCGCAGGACCGCTACCGTGCAGCGGTCGATGCCTTTGCCAACACCTTCATCGGTTTCACCCGCCCACTGGTTGCGGCGATGGCACGGGCCAATGCCTTGATCGCGCCGGTGACGGTAGTGGGTGTGGTGCTGCTGGCAGGCATGGCGTTCGTGGCCCTGGGCTGGATAGAGCCGCTACAGATACTGCCCTTTGCCTTGGTCACACCTGGGTTGTGCGCGCCGCTACAGTTGTTGCACTACATCACCCACGACCTCAACAACGCGGTGGGGGCGGCCCAGCGGGTGCAGGTCCTGCTGGACACCCCGGTGTTGCCGGCCCCTGCGGTTGGCAGCCTGCCCAACGGCAGCGAACTGCGCGTGGAGCAACTGAGCCATGCCTACGCCCCCGGCAACAACGTGCTCGATGACGTCAGCTTCACCTTGGCCCCCGGCACCACGACCGCCATCGTCGGCCCCTCTGGCGCCGGCAAGTCGACCCTGGCGCGCCTGCTGCTACGGTTTTTCGACCCAGACGCCGGGCGCATCACCCTGGGTGGCGTCGACCTGCGGCAGATCGAGAGCCGCGAACTGTACCGACGCATAGGTTTCGTGCTGCAGGAGGTGCGGCTGATCCATGCAAGCGTGGCCGACAACATCGCCCTGGGCAAACCGGCTGCAACCCGCGAACAAGTCGAAGCGGCTGCGCGCCTGGCCAACATCCACACACGCATCCTGCAACTGCCGCGTGGCTATGACTCGGTGGTGGGCGAAGACGCGCAATTGTCCGGGGGCGAACAGCAGCGCCTGAGCATTGCTCGCGCCGTGCTGCTCGACCCGCCCGTGCTGGTACTGGACGAGGCCACCGCAGCCGCCGACGCCGAGAGCGAGGCGGCGATCCAGGATGCCCTGTCGCGTTTCGCCCGGGGTCGCACCCTACTGGTCATCGCCCACCGGCTGGACACGGTGATGCATGCCGACCAGATCCTGGTGCTGGACCAAGGCGCCCTGTGTGAACAAGGGCGTCACAGCGAATTGCTCACCCGCCAAGGCCTTTATGCACGGCTGTGGGCGCAGGGTGGTTATCAGGACACCGTGAAAAAGGCGCCGCCAGCATGCTGAAAACCTTCGTTCGACTGCTGGGCGAATGCGCCCCGGCCTGGCGCCGTTACCTGCTGATGACCGTACTGTACGGGGTATTCAGTGGCCTGACCATCAGTACCCTGGCGCCGCTCATGCTGCACCTGCTGAACAGCGAAATACACGCTGCCAGTGCCTGGTTGGCCGTGCTGGCCGTCGGCATGACGCTGTGCTGGGCCTGGCGACGCCAAGTGGAAAAGGCCGGCATAAGCTTGGCGGTAGCGGTGCTGCAAGGCGGCCGCCAGCACATTGGCGCCCAGGTAGCACAGCTGCCACTGGGTTGGTTCACCCCTGACAACACCGCGCGGCTCGGGCATGTGATCACCCAGGGCACGATGGCCGTGGCCCAACTGCCGGCCCATGTGCTCACGCCCTTGATCAGTGGCAGCGTCACGCCGCTGGTGCTGTTGGTAGCGCTGTTCATCCTGCACCCGCCGCTGGGGCTTGTCGCCCTGCTAGCGCTGCCGGCTCTGGCTGCAGTGCTGCTGTTCAGCGCACGCCTGGGGCGCCGGGCCGATCACGCCTTTCACCAGCACTTCGCCGCCGCCAGCCAGCGTATGGTGGAGTTCGCCCAGGCACAGTCGGTGCTGCGGGCCTTCAATGGGGAGGGTGGGGGCACACGGTTGCTGGCGCAAAGCCTGGAGCGCCAGCGCAGCAGCGGCATGGGCCTGATCATTCGTGCTTCGCTGTCAGCACTGCTCAACAGTTGGGCCGTGCAGGCAACATTTGCCGCGCTGTTGGTGGCCGCCGGCCTGTGGTTCGGCGATCAGGCGGGTGGCCAAGCGCAGGACGCAGTTGCGGTGATCGTGGCACTGGTGCTGGTGTGCCGCTTCATCGACCCGCTGCAGGACGTGGCCAGCCATGTCGAGATCCTGCGCGGGGCCCATGGCCAGCTGCAGGAAATCGAACGGATCCTGGCAGCCAAGCCGTTGCCAGAACCCGCCTCGCCCCACCGGCCGGTGGACGGCGCAATCAACCTGCAAGGGGTGAGCTTGCGCTACAATCCCACCGGGCCCGACGTGCTGCAAAACGTGAACCTGCACATCCCGGCAGGCAGCATGACCGCCGTCATCGGCGCCTCGGGCTCAGGCAAGACATCACTGATGCGCCTGATTGCACGGTTCTTCGATACCACCGAAGGCAGTGTGCGCATTGGCGGCGTCGACGTGCGGCAAATGGCCCGCGCCAGCCTGACCGACACAGTCAGCCAAGTACTGCAGGACACCTGGCTGTTCCAGGGCAGCATCGCCGACAACATCCGTATCGGCAAACCCGATGCCAGCGACGCCGAGGTACTGCAAGCGGCGCACATGGCCGGCTTGGGACACACCCTCGAACGGCTGCGCGGGGGCCTCGATACGTCCGTGGGCGAAGGTGGTGCGCAGCTTTCCGGTGGCGAACGCCAGCGTGTGACCATTGCCCGTGCGCTGATCAGGCAAGCACCAGTACTGCTGGTGGACGAAGCCACCGCCGCCCTTGATGCCGAGAACCAGGCCGTGATTGCCCAGACGCTACACAGCCTGCATGGGCGTTGCACCTTGGTGGTCATCGCACACCAGCTCAGCACCGTGGCCATGGCCGACCATATCGTGGTGCTGGACGCCGGGCAGGTTGTCGAGCAAGGCACACCGGCCACACTGCGCGCCAATGGCGGGCACTATGCACGCATGCTCGAACAGCGCCACGCCGCCAACGGCTGGCGCATCGGGGCACCGAGGGTGGAACACGACTGATGCGTGTTGCATGCCTCATCCTGTTCCTGGTGTTGTGCGCGGCCTCACTGGCTGTCGGCGTTCGTGAGCTGGCCTGGTCTCAGCTGCTTACCCTGCAAGGCGACGCCTGGTTGACCCTGACCGCAAGCCGCCTGCCACGGCTGGCCGCATTGATACTGGTGGGTGTCGGGCTGGCGGTATGCGGTGTGATCCTGCAGCAGATCGTGCGCAACCGTTTCGTTGAACCCGGCACCACCGGCGGGCTCGATGCCGCGCGCCTGGGCATCCTGCTGTCGCTGGGCCTGGCGCCCGCGGCCGGGGCACTGCCGCGCATGCTGTTCGCACTGGCCGTGTGCTTTGCCGCCAGCCTGCTGTTTGTCGCCCTCATCCGCCGCATACGCGCCCGCAACGCGGTGCTGGTGCCGGTCATCGGCCTGATGTACGGCGGCGTGCTGAGTGCGCTGGCCGAGTTCTACGCCTACCGCTTCAACCTGCTGCAAAGCATGCAGGGCTGGTTACTGGGTGATTTTTCCAAGGTGGTGCAGGGCCGCTACGAAATTCTCTACCTGATTGTACCGATCGTGTTGCTCACCTACCTGTACGCACAGCGCTTCACCGTGCTGGGCATGGGCGAAGGCATGGCCACCAGCCTGGGCCTGAACTACACCGCCAACGTGACGGTGGGCCTGCTGCTGGTAGCAGTGACGGTGTCGGCCAGCGTGATCATCGTCGGCGCCATCCCCTTCGTCGGCCTGGTGGTGCCCAACCTGGTCGCCCTGCGCCATGGCGACAACCTGCGCCGCACCCTGCCACTGGTGGCGCTGGGCGGTGCGGCCTTGCTGCTGGTCTGCGACCTGCTCGGGCGGTTGCTGATCTACCCGTTCGAAGTGCCCATCGGCCTGACTGCAGGCGGCCTGGGCGGGCTGATCTTCCTCGGGCTGATCATCTGGAGGCAGCGATGAAAGGCCGACACTGCTTGTGGCTGGCCGTGGTCGCTCTGGCCACGCTGTTCGTGTTCGTCAACGCCGGGGCGGATTTCGCCTACCTCATCCCCAAGCGCCTTGTGCGCCTGGCGGCCATGGTGATCGGTGGCGTGTGCGTGGCCTGCTCCGCCATCGCCTTCCAGACCCTTTCCGGCAATCGCATCCTCACCCCGGCGATCATGGGCTACGAAGCCGTGTACCTGCTGCTGCAGGCGCTGCTGGTGCTGGGCATGGGCGTGCAGGGGCTGATCGTGCTCGGCAGTGACGGCAATTTCCTGCTCTCGATGCTACTGATGCTCGGCTACTCCTGGGCCCTGCACCGCTGGCTGTTTCGTGACGGCAAAAACAACGTGTACTTCCTGCTGCTGGTCGGCCTGGTGCTGACCATGGTCATGGCCACGTTCACCCAGTTCGTCCAGCTGAAAGTCAGCCCCGGCGAGTTCTCGATGCTGCTGGGCTACACCCAGGCTTCGTTCAACCGGGCATCGCCACAGTTGCTGCTGTATTCGGCCGTGCTGGTGGCGGGCGTATGTGTGCTGCTGGCCCGGGCCGTACCGGTGCTGGACGTGCTGGCACTCGGGCGCGACCAGGCCATTTCACTGGGCGTGGACTACCGGCGCAACGTGCGCCTGCTGCTGGCGCTGATCGCAGCGTTGGTCGCGGTGTCGACCAGCCTGTTGGGGCCCACGGCATTCATGGGCGTGTTCGTCGCCAACATCACCTATGCGATGGCCGGCACCTTCCGCCACCGGGTCACCCTGGCCCTCGCCAGCGCCGTGGCCATTGCCGTGTTCATTGCCGCCCAGTTGCTGGTCGAGCATGTCTTCAACTACAGGACCACCGTCGGCATCCTCGTGAACCTGGTGTGTGGCACCTACTTCCTCGCCCTGATGGTGCGCAACCGGGGAGCCGCATGATTACTGTCCACGACCTGCATAAAACCTATGGCAGCAAAGAGGTGTTGAGCGGGGTAAGCGCCAGCTTCCCGCGCGGGCAGCTGACCTCGCTGATCGGCCCCAATGGCGCCGGCAAGACCACCCTGCTGATGATGCTGGCCCGGCTGCTGGCGCCTGCCAGCGGTGACATACGCCTGGACGGGCAAAGCATCGACAGCATCGCCATCGGCGACTATGCCCGGCGCGTGGCCACCCTGCGCCAGTCGGTCGACTTCAACCTGCGCCTGACCGTCGACGAACTGGTCGCGTTCGGCCGCTTCCCCTACAGCCGTGGTGCGCTCACCGCTGCAGACCGTCGGGCCATCGACCAGGCCATTGCCTTTCTGTCCCTGGAGCCGCTGCGCCAGGCCTACCTCGATGAACTCAGCGGCGGCCAGCGGCAAATGGCCTTTCTGGCCATGACCATCGCCCAACAGACCGACTATCTGCTGCTGGACGAGCCGTTGAACAACCTCGACATGCGCCACGCCGTGCAGATCATGCGCGCCCTGCGTCGGCTGTGCGACGAGTTCGGCCGCACGGTGATTTTGGTGGTGCACGACATCAACTTTGCAGCCGCCTACTCCGACTGCATCGTCGCCATGCAGGGTGGCCGTGTGCATTGCAGCGGCAGCGTCGAGCAGGTTGTGACCGAGCGACAGCTGCACGCGCTGTACGGGCTGGATTTCGACATCACCCACAGCGCGCGCGGCCGCCTGTGCAACTACTTCAACCCACCCGGAGAACAGCAATGAACCGCAACCACCCCGCCAACGGCTGGCCATTGGCGCTACTGCTAGCCGCCACCCTCGCCCTGCACGGCTGCAACGAGCCCACGGCAGCCACAGCGGCACCGGCGAACACAACGCGCCATGGCGACTACACGCCGTTAACCGTACAGCACAAACTGGGCACCACAGTGATCAGTCAACTGCCACAGCGCACGGTGGCTCTGGACATGAACGAAGTGGACTTCCTCGACCAGTTGGGCGTACCCGTGGCGGGCATGCCCAAGGACTTCGTGCCGGACTTTCTTGCACGCTATAAGGATGCCGGGCAAACAGCAGATGTCGGCTCGATCGTGCAGCCCAACCTGGAGCGGGTGCATGCGGCGCGGCCTGACCTGATCCTGATCACCTCGCTGCAGGCCAACCACTATGACGAACTGAGCGAAATGGCGCCGACCCTGCACTTCGATGTGGACTATCGCGACAGCGAAACCGGGCATGTCGCCATGGTCAGGCAGCACCTGCTCAGCCTTGGGCAGGTGTTCGGCAAGCAAGGCTTGGCCCAGCGCAAGGCTGACGCACTGGAGGCCAAGCTGGCCCAGGCGCGCAGCGTCACCCGCGACCGCCCGGAGCGGGCCCTGGTGGTGCTGCACAACAACGGCGCCTTCAGCGCCTTCGGCGTGCAGTCGCGCTACGGCTTCATCTTCAATGACCTGGGCGTCAAGCCGGCCACCACTACCCTGGATACCGGCCTACATGGCCAGCCGATTTCCAGTGAGTTCATCCAGCAGGCCAACCCCGACATCCTCTATGTGGTGGATCGCACCGCCGTCATGGAGCACCGCCCAATGATGACGGCAGACACCTTGGACAACCCCCTGCTGCGCCAGACCAACGCCTGGAAGCACGGCCGCGTGGTGTTCGTCGACCCGCAGGCCTGGTACGTCACGGCCGCCAGCCCGACCTCACTGGCCTTGATCGCGGATGACGTGATCAGGGGCTATCAGGACTAGGCACTGCCTTTTTGCAAATGCCTGTCACTGCGTTAGCGCGTGATTCTCATTTGCCTTACGTCTTCGCTTTTTAAATGCAAAAACACAACCCGCCATTTGTCCCTCTGGAGCCATCGCGTGTCCATCCGTACCTTGCACACACTCTCGTCCCCTACCTTGGCATTGCCTGCGCTGCCGCGCACCCCGCTGGCACATGCCGTATTCATTGGCCTGGCCCTTGGTAGCTGCACACTGGCGCCAATCGCCGCACACGCCGACGCAGCCCCCCCCCACGAGGCCGCTGAAGAAAAACCCGCCGCTCCGGAATTGCCCGCCACCCTGATCGACGCCCAAGCCAGCGCTGCCGATCCACTGCCACCGGTGTATGCCGGCGGCCAGGTGGCCACCGGCGGGCGGGTGGGCCTGCTGGGCAACAAAGACTTCATGGAAACGCCGTTCAGCACCGTCAGCTACACCGACACCTACATTCAGGATCTGCAGGCCCGGGACATCACCGACGTTATCGCCGCCACCGACCCGTCAGTGTTCAGCAACGGCCTGACCGGCACCTACAGCGAGAACTACTCAATCCGCGGCTTCCAGACCAGCGTCAGTGACATGACTATCGATGGCCTGTTCGGCATGGCCCCCTACTACCGCGCCTCACCCGAAATGTACGAACGCATCGAAGTACTCAAAGGCCCGTCGGCGCTGCTTAACGGCATGCCGCCCGGCGGTTCGGTGGGCGGTGTTGTCAACCTGATTCCCAAGCGCGCTGGCGACACGCCGCTGACCCGGCTGACCGCCACCTACGCTTCCGATGCCCAGCTTGGCGGCCATGTCGACGTTGGCCGGCGCTTCGGTGAGGGCAACCAGTTTGGCATGCGCTTCAACGGCATGTACCGCGACGGCGACACTGCCATCGACGATCAACGCCAGCGCAATGTGCTGTCTTCTCTGGCCCTGGACTGGCGTGGCGAACGTGGCAAGCTGTCGCTCGACCTGTTCGATACCGACGACCACATCAGCGGCCAGAACCGCGGCATGGGCCTGGCCGCTGGGGTGCCAGTCCCCAAACCGCCAAAAAACGACACACTGCTCAACCCCGACTGGGCTTATGTGGAAACCAAGGACAAGGGCGTCATCCTGCGCGGTGAGTACGAGCTGAACGACCAGTTGCTGGCCTATGGCGCGGTCGGCACCAGCAAGACGGACTATCGCTACAGCGGCGCACTCACAGCCACGGTGAACAACAGCGCCGGTGATTTCACCACCGCGATGGGCCAGTTGCAGATGGAGATCCACAAGACTTCTGCCGAGGTGGGGCTGCGTGGCCATTTCGACACCTTCGGCATCAACCACCAATGGTCGGTCAACGCCACCCAGTACAGCGACACGCAAAAGGACTTCGGCCGCCGCGCCGCCGGCTCGAACTGGACGACCAATATCTACAACCCTGTCTGGGGCCCGAAGGTATCGGAGGCCTGGCCACTGATTGCCCACACGGAAAACGACCTGAAAAGTTATGGCATCGCCGACACCCTGTCGGTGCTGGATGACAGGGTGCAACTGACCCTCGGCGTACGTCGCCAGGAAGTGGTCACCGACACTTACAACACCAATACCGGTGCCCGCAACAAACCAGGCTATGACACCCACGCCACCACCCCCGCCGGGGCCATCCTGTTCAAGCTGACCGATGAGCTGTCGCTGTACGCCAACTACATCGAAGGCCTGAGCAAAGGCGCGGCCGCACCGATCACCGCTGCCAACTATGGCGACGTGTTCGCGCCGTACAAATCAAAACAGAAGGAAATCGGCCTCAAGCTCGACCTGGGCACCTTCAGCCACACCTTGGCGCTGTATGAAATCAAGCGCCCGGGCAGCTACACCGACCCGGTCACCAACATCTTTTCGTTCGGTGGCGAGCAGCGTAATCGGGGCGTGGAATGGAGCTTCTTCGGTGCCCCTCTGCCCGACGTGCGCCTGATGGGGGGCGTGGCTTATGTCGACCCCAAGCTGACCAAGACCGCAGGCGGTGCCAACGATGGCAAGACCGCCACGGCCTACCCCAAGGTGCAGGGCAAGCTGGGCATGGAGTGGGACATCCCCGGCCTGGATGGGCTGACCCTGACCGGCAACGTGACCTCACAGTCCAAGCAATACATCAATGCCGAGAACAGCCTGTCGATTCCGGGTTACACGATCTTCGACGTTGGCGCCCGCTTTGTGACCCAGGTCGCCAACAAGCCGGTCACCTTGCGAGCGAACATCGCCAACCTGGGGGACAAGGACTACTGGGGTGTGCCACTGACCCAGACCCTGGGGTTGGGGGCGCCGCGGACCTATCAGCTTTCGGCTAGCGTGGACTTCTAACCGGGTCCCGCTGCGGCGCCAGATACGGCCTCTTCGCGGGCGCGCCCGCTCCCGCAGGTCCAGCACAACCCTCAGACTTGTGCTGAACCTGTGGGAGCGGGCATGCCCGCGAAGCAGACGACGCGGTCAATGATCAATACATCAGCCGCGCAACTGGTACCAGGTGGTCTTGAGTTGCGAATACTTGTCGAACGAATGCAGTGACAGATCGCGGCCAAACCCCGACTGCTTGCCCCCACCGAACGGCACCGTCACATCCAGCGCATCGACCGTGTTCACCGATACGGTACCGGCTTTCAACGCCCGCGCTACCCGGTGCACCTGGTTGAAGTCGTCGCTCCACACCGAGGCTGCCAGGCCATAGATGCTGTCGTTGGCCAGGCGCACGGCTTCTTCTTCCGTGTCGAAGGCGCTGACCGCCAGTACCGGGCCGAACACCTCCTCCCGCGCCAGGCCCATGCGGCCCTCGACACCGGCAAAAATGGTGGGCTCGATGTAGTTGTCCGACCCTTCGATGGTCAGGCGCCGACCGCCACACACCAACCGTGCGCCCTCTTGCCCGGCGCGCACGATGGCAGCCTCGATACGGCCGGTCTGCTCGGCATCGACAATGGCCCCGGCGCGGCTCGCCGGATCCAGCGGGTTACCGGGCAGCCACTGGCGAGCCTTGGCCTGCAGGCGCTCGATGAACTCATCGTGGATGGCACGCTGCACGTACAGCCGCGAGTTGGCCGAACACACCTCGCCCTGGTTGAAGAAAATGCCGAAGGCGGCCTTTTCCGCAGCCAGGTCCAGGTCCTGGCAGTTGTCGAACACCAGGTTTGGGCTCTTGCCGCCGCACTCCAGCCACACCTGCTTGAGGTTGGACTGCGCCGAGTACTGCATGAAGTACTTGCCCACCTGGGTGGAGCCGGTGAAGACCAGGCAGTCCACATCCGGGTGCAGGCCCAGCGCCTGCCCGGCCTGCTCGCCCAGGCCCGGCACCACGTTCAGTACGCCTTCCGGCAACCCTGCTTCCAGCGCCAGTTGGGCCAGGCGCAGGGCCGAAAACGGTGATTGCTCGGCGGGCTTGAGTACCACACTGTTACCGGCAGCCAGCGCCGGGGCCAGCTTCCAGGCGGCCATGTCGAGGGGAAAATTCCACGGCACCACAGCCGCGACCACACCCAGTGCTTCGCGGGTGATGGTGGCCAGCGCCGTGGGCGCCGTGGGCGCCACCTGGTCGTACAGCTTGTCCAGCGCTTCACCGTACCAGCCGAACACATGTGCCGAGCCCGGCACGTCTATGTTGTAGGCGTCCATCACCGGCTTGCCCATGTTCAGCGAGTCCAGCAACGCCAGTTCTTCACGATGGGCCATGATCAGCTCGGCCAGGCGCAGCAGCACTTTCTTGCGCTCGCCCGGCGCCATGCGCGGCCAGGGGCCTTGCTCGAAGGCTCGACGGGCGCTGGCGACGGCCAGGTCGACCTCGGCATGGCCGCAGGCGGCAACCTGTGCCATTACGTTGTTGGTGGCGGGGTTGATGGCTGCGAAGGTAGCGCCATCCTGTGCGTTGACGGGTTTGCCATTGATCAGCGCTTTGGATGGCAGGTACAGGTCCGAGGCGCGTTGTTGCCAGAATTCGAGGGTGTACATTTGTACTCCAGGCGACCGCGGTGGCGATCATTTTTTGCGGAAGTGACAGGTACCACACAGTCCGCAAGCGCGCCGCGCCTCCTCTGTGGGAGCGGGCGTGCCCGCGAATCAGGCGACACGGAGGATGGCACCGGCTTCGCCGGTGTTCGCGGGCATGCCCGCTCCCACAGGGGAAACCGGTTGCCCTTGGCAACGGCTTAGAGCTTGCCGACCAGCCGCGCCGTGCGGTCTACGGCTATCCGGGTCTTCTCCACCAGCTCATCCAGCTCGCTGTGGTTGGCGATCAAGGCCGGGGCCATGATCATCCGGCCCAGAGTCGAGCGAATGATCACCCCTTCCTCGAAACCAAAGGTGCGGCACTGCCAGGCCAGGTCGTTCTCGTTGGCAAAGCGCTTGCGCGTCGGCTTGTGCTCGGCGAACTGCAGCGCCGCCACCAGCCCGGCCCCTTGCACCTGACCGATCAATGGGTGGTCGGCAAACACTTCCCGCAGAATGCGCTGCAGGTACGGCCCCGTGTCGTCCTTCACCTGGCGCACGATGCCTTCGTCACGCAGCGCCTTCAGGTTGGCGATGGCCACTGCCGCCGCCACCGGGTGGCCGGAATAGGTCAGGCCGTGGGCAAATACCCCGCCGCGCTCCACCAACGCCTCGGCAATGCGCTTGCTCAGCACCAGGCCGCCCATGGGCACATAGCCGCTGGTCAGGCCCTTGGCAATCGACAGGGTGTCGGGCTCGAAGCCGAAGTATTCATGGGCGAACCATTCGCCGGTGCGGCCAAAGCCACCGATCACCTCATCGGCGCACAACAGCACGTCGTACTGGCGGCAGATACGCTGGATTTCCGGCCAGTAGCTTTCCGGCGGGAAGATCATGCCGCCTGCCCCCTGGAAGGGTTCGGCAATGAAGCCGGCAACGTTTTCGGCACCCAGTTCGAGGATCTTTTCCTCCAGCTGCAGGGCGCAGCGGCGGCCGAACTCGGCCGGGGTCAGTTCACCGCCCTCGGCGTACCAGTAGGGTTCGTCGATGTGTGCCACATCCGGAATCAACCCGCCCATGTCGTGCATGAACTTCATCCCGCCCAGCGCCGTGGCCGCCAGGGTCGAGCCGTGGTAGCCGTTCCAGCGGCCGATCATGACCTTCTTGCCTGGCTGGCCAACCACCTGCCAGTAGCGGCGCACGGTGCGGATCAGTACCTCGTTGGCCTCGGAGCCCGAGTTGGTGTAGATCGCGTGGCTGTAGTGCCCCGGCAGCAGGCTGAACAGCAACTCGGACAGTTCGATCACCGCCGGGTGGGTGGTGTGGAAGAACATGTTGTAGTAGGCCAGCTGATCCATCTGCGTAGCCGCGGCGGCCGTCAGGTCACGACGGCCATAACCGAGCTGGGTGCACCACAGGCCAGACATGCCATCCAGGTAGCGCTTGCCCTCGCTGTCCCACAGGTGCAGGCGTTCGCCCCCGACGATCACCCGCGGCCCTTCGGCGTTCAGCGCCTTCTGGTCGAGGAAGGCATGAATGTGGTGGGCGGCATCGGCTGCCTGGTAGTCACGGGTCTGGCGTTGCGGGGCGAAAGGCGCGTTCATTGTTGGTTTTCCTTTGCGGTGGGGTTGCAGGGCAGCTGGCGTTCAGCGCAGCTTGCCCATGTAGCTTTCCAGCGGGTCCTTGCCCAGCACGCCCTGGGCATTGGCCAGTGCATCGATGAACAGGGAGAACAGTTCGGACTGGGTGCCGATGTCGAGCTTGGCGTAGACGTTCTTGCGGTGCGACTTGATGGTGTCTTCCGACACCCCCAGCCGCTCGGCCAGCGACTTGGTCGAGTGGCCACGCAGGATCAACTGGGCGATACGGCATTCACGCTCGGTCAGCAGCGAGCTGCCAAAATTGTTCAGCGCGGCATGGATACGTTGCTCGAGGATGTTCTCGAAGCGCCCTGCGCGGCTGTCCAGCCCGGCAAAATGCTTGCCGAGTACCGCCAGTACCCAAGGCGTGATGAGCCCGAACAGCGTGCGGCTTTGCCCATCCAGCTTGTCGGTGAAAGCCAGCGACACCGCCAGGCTTTGCCCGGGCGCCACCTGCAGGATGTAATTGAGTTCATCCTCCAGGTGCGAGTGGCGGTAGAACGATTGGTAGTATTCGCTGACCTCGAAGTGATCGGGTGCCACTTCGAACAGGCCGTAGCAGCCGGATTCGACCTGTTCCACGCAAGCACCGTAGAACGGGTCGAGCAGGTAGAAGCCCGACAGGTAGCGGCTGACATTGCCCTCGGGTTGCCAGGGCGCCTTGTCATCCTGCTCGAACAGCGCACAGGGCATGCCGTCGTGCGGGTACAGGTAAACCGTGGTCGCCTGGATCGGCCGTATCACACCCAGTGCAGCAAACAGGCTGGCGGCAAAGCCCGGCCGGCCGATAGCCTCGGTGACCTTGGCCTGGTGCTCGAACCATTGAGCTGAAAGCAATTGATTGGTCACTGTAAGCCTGCCGTTTCTTCTCAGTGGCACCGCCGCCAGTGCGGTGCGTCGTTGAGCAGATACTCCCACGGCGCTGCAGGCACCGGAATCACCCTTTGGGGTGAGCCGGGCAAGGGCTGTGTCCGCTCACCCCAAAGGGTGATTCCGGGTGCCTGCAGGGTGTGGGAGCATCAACCCGCCCCAGCGCTGCGAGCTTTCCGCTCGACCTCCTTGCACTACACCTGACGGTCGCGAGCCTGCTCGCCTGCCGCGGTGTCCTGCATCCCTTTTCAGGAGTTAGCAATGCATACAACAACAAGTACAGCCCATAGCCCCGCCCCGCATGCAACCTCGCAACCCGGCACCAGCACCGGCCGCTTCCGCAAGTCCATGAGCATGACCGCCCTGGTGCTGTTTGGCCTGGCCTACATGGTGCCCCTGGCCGTATTCACCACCTACGGGCTGGTCACCCAGATGACCAAAGGGCACCTGCCCACCGCCTACCTGCTCACGCTCGCCGCCATGCTGCTGACCGCCTACAGTTACGGCCGCATGGTCCAGGCCCACCCCTACTCCGGCTCGGTCTACACCTACACGCGCAAGGCCTTCGGCAGCCATATCGGCTTCATCACCGGTTGGACACTGCTGCTCGACTACATCTTTCTGCCGCTGCTCAGCTACCTGCTGATCGGCATCTACATGTCGGAATACTTCCCGACCATCCATGCCTGGGTGTGGGTAGCGGGTTCCATTGCCCTGGTCACCTTCCTCAACCTGATCGGCATCGAGTCGATCACCCGGGTCAACTGGATCCTGGTGGTGGTGCAACTGGTGTTCATCATCGTCTTCGTCGCTTTGTCCATTCTCAAGCTCAGCGGACAGGCGGAGCCGGTGTCGCTGCTGGCCCCCTTGCACCACGATGGCTTCAGCGTGCCGTTGATCATGACCGGCGCCGCCGTGCTGTGCCTGTCGTTCCTCGGCTTCGATGCGGTGTCGACCATGGCTGAGGAAACCAGTAACCCGACCTACCGCATTCCCGTGGCGATTCTGGCGGTGTCGTTGATCGGCGGCCTGCTGTTTCTGGTGGTGTCTTATTGCGCACAGATGGTGTTCCCCGATTGGGGCAGCTTCGCCGATCCGGATTCGGCGTCGGTCGACGTGATGCGCCGGGTGGGCGGCGAGCTGCTGGTGACCGCCTTCACCGCGACCTACGTGGCCGGCTGCTTCGCCTCGGCCATGGTGTCCCAGGCCAGCGTGTCGCGCGTACTGTTCGCCATGGGCCGCGACGGCGCCTTGCCGCGGGCATTCGGCCAGCTGGTGACGAAAAAGCGCGTGCCGGCCACTGCCATCCTGGTGGTCAGCCTGCTGTCGCTGATCGCCCTGGTGATCACCCTGGATACCGTGGCGAACATGATCAGCTTTGGCGCACTGTTCGCCTTTTCGGCGGTGAACCTGGCGGTGGTCAAGCACTACCTGGTTGACCAGAAACTACGCGGTTACCGCAACTACCTGCTGTACGGCGCCATTCCCGGCCTGGGCTTTCTCAGCACGCTGTGGCTGTGGAGCAGCCTGACCAGCCTGTCGTTCGCCATCGGCCTGTGCTGGATGGGCCTGGGCCTGTTGGTGCTACTGGGGCTGACCCGGGCGTTGCGCGTGAAACTGCCAGAGTTGCAGATGGCCGAGTGAGCCCTGACGCCTTGCATGACCGCTCCGCAGGGCATCGCGAGAACCCGGGTGATAACGGCTCGTTATCACCCGATCCGTATTAATCATTATTCAGCCCCCCGTTCGCCCCCTACAGTCCTGACCAACGATTGTCATTGCCAACGGGAAACGAAATGTCCATCGAACACCGCCTGAACCACATCGCCGGCCAGCTCAGCGGCCACGGTGACGTGCTGCTGCACAGCCTCGACGCCCACACCGGTGAAACACTGCCATACGCCTTCCACCAGGCGACCGGCGACGAGGTGGAGGCCGCCGCGCAGGCCGCCGAGGTGGCCTACCCGAGCTACCGCAGCACCCTCCCCGACCAGCGCGCCGCCTTTCTCGACGCGATCGCCAGCGAACTGGACGCGTTGGGTGATGACTTCATCCAGGATGTGATGCGCGAAACCGCACTGCCTGAAGCACGCATCCGCGGCGAACGCAGCCGCACCAGCAACCAGCTGCGCCTGTTTGCCGAGGTGGTACGGCGTGGCGACTTTTACGCTGCACGCATCGACCGCGCCCTGCCCCAGCGCACCCCGCTGCCGCGCCCGGACCTGCGCCAGTACCGCATCGGCGTGGGCCCGGTGGCCGTGTTCGGCGCCAGCAACTTCCCTCTGGCCTTCTCCACCGCTGGCGGTGACACCGCTTCGGCGCTGGCCGCCGGCTGCCCGGTGGTGTTCAAGGCACACAGCGGACACATGCTCACTGCAGCCCATGTGGCCGCGGCCATCGACCGTGCAGTGACCGGCAGCGGCATGCCGGCAGGCGTTTTCAACATGATCTACGGTGCCGGTGTGGGCGAAGCGCTGGTCAAGCACCCAGCCATCCAGGCAGTCGGCTTTACCGGCTCGCTGCGAGGTGGCCGCGCCCTGTGCGACATGGCCGCAGCGCGCTCGCAGCCGATCCCCGTGTTCGCCGAAATGAGCAGTATCAACCCGGTGATCGTGCTGCCGCAGGCTCTGCAGGCTCGCGGTGAACAGGTGGCGACCGAGCTGGCCGCCTCGGTGGTGCTGGGCTGCGGGCAGTTCTGCACCAACCCGGGCCTGGTGGTGGGTATCCGCTCGCCACACTTCGAGCATTTCCTGCAAACGCTTGTGGCACGCATGGCAGACCAAGGCCCGCAGACCATGCTCAACGCTGGCACCCTGCGCAGCTACCAGAATGCTGTGCAGCACCTGCTGGCGCACCCGGATATCCAGCATCTGACAGGCCAACCGCAAACGGGTAACCAGGCTCAGCCGCAGTTGTTCAAGGCCGACGTGAGCCTGCTGCTCAATGGCGACCCGCTGTTGCAGGAAGAAGTGTTCGGCCCTTGCACCGTGGTGGTTGAAGTGGCCGATGCCCAGCAACTGGCCGAAGCATTGCGTCACCTGCAAGGTCAGCTGACTGCCACCCTGATCGCCGAAACTGACGACTTGCGCACCTTTGCCTCATTGGTGCCGTTGCTGGAACGCAAGGCCGGGCGCTTGCTGCTCAATGGCTACCCGACCGGCGTGGAGGTTTCCGATGCCATGGTGCATGGCGGGCCCTACCCGGCCACCTCCGACGCCCGCGGCACTTCGGTCGGCACCTTGGCCATCGACCGCTTCCTGCGCCCGGTGTGCTTCCAGAACTACCCGGACGCACTGCTGCCGGATGCGTTGAAAAACGCCAACCCGCTGGGGATTGCCCGATTGCTGGAGGGTGTGAGCAGCCGCGAGGCGGTGTGATCTTTCATGGCTGCAACCCGTGCCGGCCTCTTCGCGGCTCTAGCCGCCAAGAGGCCGGCACTGGCACTTCGAGCTGTATACAATCAGTAAAAAGCTTGCTTACAATACCGAGCGCCTATGACATCGGTAATCGCCGATGCGTATTGCGCAGGCTTGCACCATGTCATCTACAAACCCTGCAAAAACGCTCCTCGTCAAAAACGCCGCACTGCTGGTCACCATGGATGGCGAACGCCGCGAAATCAAGAACGGCGGCCTGTTCATCGAAGGCAACCTGATCAAGCAAGTCGGCCCCAGCGATACCCTCCCGCAGCACGCCGACGTGATTCTGGACATGGCCGGCAAGGTGGTCATCCCAGGCTTGGTCAATACCCACCACCACATGTACCAGAGCCTCACCCGCGTGGTACCGGCAGCTCAGGATGGCGAGCTGTTCAACTGGTTGACCAACCTGTACCCGATCTGGGCGCGCCTGACCCCCGAGATGATCGCGGTGTCGACCCAGACCGCCATGGCCGAGCTGATCCTGTCCGGCTGCACCACCTCCAGCGATCACCTGTATATCTACCCCAACGGCTGCAAGCTCGACGACAGCATCCACGCCGCTGCCGAGATCGGCATGCGCTTCCACGCCGCGCGCGGCAGCATGAGCGTGGGCCAGAGCCAAGGCGGCCTGCCACCTGACGCGGTGGTGGAAAAGGAAGCCGACATCCTCAAGGAATCGCAACGCCTGATCGAGGACTACCACGATGCCAGCCACGGCTCGATGCGCCGCATCGTGGTCGCGCCATGCTCGCCGTTCTCGGTCAGCCGCGACCTGATGCGCGAAGCTGCCGTGCTGGCGCGCCAGTATGGGGTGTCGCTGCACACCCACCTGGCCGAGAACGTCAACGACATCGCCTACAGCCGCGAGAAGTTCGGCATGACCCCTGCCGAGTACGCCGAAGACCTTGGCTGGGTCGGCCATGATGTATGGCATGCCCACTGCGTGCAGCTCGACCAGCACGGCATCGAGCTGTTCGCCCGCACCGGCACCGGCGTCGCCCACTGTCCATGCTCGAACATGCGGCTGGCCTCAGGCATCGCCCCGGTACGCAAGATGCGCGACCACGGCGTACCGGTAGGCCTGGGGGTCGATGGCTCTGCCTCCAACGACGGCGCCAGCATGATCGGTGAAGTGCGCCAGGCGCTGTTGCTGCAACGGGTGGGCTTCGGCCCTGACGCGATGACCGCACGCGAAGCACTGGAGATTGCCACCCTGGGTGGCGCGAAGGTGCTCAACCGCAATGATATCGGTGCCCTGGCCCCGGGCATGGTCGCCGATTTCGTCGCCTTCGACCTGGGCCATGTGGCGTATGCCGGCGGCCACCATGACCCATTGGCGGCACTGGTGTTCTGCACCCCGACCCAGGTGCATACCAGCGTGATCAACGGCCGCGTCGTGGTGAAAGACGGCCAGCTGGCCACCGTCGACTTGCCGCGTGTACTGGAACGCCACAACCAGCTGGCCCATCAGCTGGTCAGTGGCACTTGAGGCCTGGAATCAGCTCGGCATCGCCGGGTTGAATGAAGGTCATGCGCAGCCCTCTGGGCTGCGCTGCCATGTAGAAAAGCTGCGGATAGCGCGCACTACGATGTCATGTCCACTCAAAGGTCCATGACCATCTCATGCCAGGCCATACCGCCGTGGTCCGACGGCGACGGTTTCACGTATCGGTAGCCCAGCTTCTGGTACAGGGCCACATGCTGCTCCTTGCACATCAGGTGAATGGTCTGCTTGCCCGCCGCACGCATGCGTCCGATGAATTCGTTCATCAACACTTTGGCGTAGCCTTTGCCTTGGTGGGCCGGGTCTACAACCACCGACATGATCACCACGTTCGCTGCCGCCGGGTCATGGCCGACCAGCTCTTTGAAGGCCTCGTCGGACATCACGACCTCGTGGGCGCAGCCACTGTTGATGAAACCCACGATCTCGCCGTCACTTTCCAGCACCAGGAAGCCTTGTGGGTATTGCGTGATGCGCGTGCGGATTTTCTCCAGCGTGGCCGCCTCATCCCCTTCATAGGCGCCAATTTCGATGGCGTAGCAACGCTCGGCATCGGCGGGAACGGGGGTGCGGAACTGAAACGCGCTCATGGCAGGTATCCTTGGCAATGGTAAAAGCAGCCGCCATGATAAATGAGCATCGACCTTGCACTCCATCATTGCGAACTCGGTCAGGTCGAGTGTGTGACGCTTGCTGCCTGCCAAGGATGGCAAGCATCATGGGGGCCTTGCTCTATTGCCACGGATACGCCGATGACCGCTGTAACTTTTCCCTTCACCGAACCCAGCCGCTGCAAACGCCTGAAGGCGGCCAGCAGCAGGGATCATGACAGCGTCGATCAACTGGTAATGGCAGCGCGGCCTTTCGAGAACCGCGAGCGATATGGTCGCTTCCTGCAGGTGCAGCACCGTTTTCATGGCAGCCTGCTGACGTTGTATCAGGATGAACAGCTCAACCAGCAACTGCCGGGGTTGGCGGCGCTGTCACGTTTCACGGCGGTCGAGGCAGACCTGCGCGACCTCGGCCTGCCGCTGCCAACGCCCACCCAACCGGTCCGTGTCAGCTCGGCCCAGGCCTTGGGATGGCTGTATTGCAGTGAAGGTTCGAACCTGGGGGCGGCGTTTCTCTACAAGCACACGCAACGTCTTGGGCTGGAGGGTGACAAGGGGGCCCGCCACCTGGCCCCTCACCCGGATGGCCGAGCGCTGCATTGGCGCGAATTTGTTGCCCGGCTGGACAGCCTGGTGCTGGGGGAGCAGGAGGAAGCAGAGGTGGTAACGGGGGCGATTGCAGCGTTCGACAGTTATCGGGGGCATCTGCGTGAGGTATTTGCAGGCAGTTGACCAAGCGCAATGGCAGCTTTAGCGAGTGCTGCACATCACCAACCGCCACAGCGATTTTCTACAAGTTGTTGCTGTAGCGAACTTTTTCTTGATTCCCTGTCTATGTGTGAGGCACAGAAAGGTAGCGGAACGCGAGACAAGGTTCGCCCCACACCTGCTGGCCAGATGGCTCATTCGTTATCAGAGGTTGGCTACGCTCATGAAAATACATGTCGCAAGGTTGGTGCTGCTCGGCGTGTTCTCGCTCGCGGCGGTGGGCACGGCATCGGCAACGCAAATGAAAGCCGCCGAACCGGTTTCACCGGCTGTCCAGTCACCGTTAAAGCCAGCCGGCAACCCTTGGTCGAGCGTGACCAGCGTGGCCGTTGAACAGCCGGCCACGCTCCTGGCGCATGATGACGATCGCTGGCACGACCACCGAAGCGACTGGCGCCGCGAACAGTGGCGGCGTGAACAAGCCCGTCGGGACTGGGAACGGCGGCGCGACTGGGAACGGCGCCGTGATTGGGAGCGCCGCCATGAGCGCGCCATGCGCCAGCGTCATCATGACGCGCATCATTACTACCGCCGTTGAAGCCCGTGCGATCGGTGTAGGGGCGGTGTCAGTCGGCCAGCTGGGAAGCCTCGCCCACCGCCTCTGCCTCCATCTTCAAGCGGTCCGCCTTGCAGATGTACTTGGGCTTGCGTGGCGCCAGCTTGGCACTGGCCTTTTTGGCATGCGCCTGCAATAGCTGCTTGATCTTCTTACGACGGTTCATGGTCTACGGGGCCTGTCAGTACGTTTTCGCTGCCGCCATCATACCCCGGCGGCCAGGGGAAAACGCGGTGAACGGCCCAGCTTATGCCTGCTACGGCCATGCAGGTCACAGGATTCAACGCGTTGACGTTATTTTCACAGTCCGCAGATTAGCGTCACGCCCTTTCCGGCCACGCGCACAACCGCTGGCCGCCAAGGTACGACGAGGCATACGTGTCACACACTACATCACCGGCCGCGCACAAGCGCGTGGACTGGGCCGGCCTCGGCTGGCTCTTGCTGTTCTTCTGGTATTTCTCCGGTGTAACCCAAGCGTTGCTGCTGTTCAGCGGGACGACCGGCTTCGCCGGTTTTCGCGATGCACTGTTCCTCAGCAGCCTGTGGCTGGCGCCCGTCCTGTTGCTGCCGCGCTTCACCCGCGCCACCACGGCAATCATCGGTCTGGTGCTATGGGCTGCATCGCTGGTGGGCCTGAGCTACTTCGGCATCTATCGCCAGGAGTTTTCACAAAGCGTCATCTTTGTGATGTTCGAGTCCAACACCGCCGAGGCTGGTGAGTACTTCAGCCAATACTTCAGCGTGGGGCTGGGCCTGGCACTGGTGCTGTACACGCTGGTTGCGGTACTGCTGTGGCGGCGCGTGCGCCCGGTCAGCCTGCCACTGCGCAGCCGCCTGCCAGTGGTCGTGCTATTGCTGGTGGCCAACCTGGTCGTGCCGTTCTACAAGCAGATGGTGACCCAGGAGCGCAACTTCGCCGATGCGCTCGAAAAAGTGCAGCAGCGAATGGAACCGGCCGTACCCTGGCAGTTGCTGGTGGGCTACCGACAGTACCGCCAGCAACTGGACAACATGCAGAAACTGCTGGCCCAGAATGCCGCACTGCCACCGCTGCAAAACCTGCGAGACAGCAGTGGTACTGCGCCACGCACCCTGGTATTGGTGCTCGGCGAGTCGACTACCCGAGAGCACATGCACCTGTATGGCTATGACCGCGACACCACGCCCAACCTCGACGCGCTAGCCGCCAGCGACAAGGGCCTGACCGTGTTCCGCGACGTGGTATCACCGCGCCCGTACACCATCGAAGTGATGCAGCAGATCCTCACGTTCGGCGACGAACAGAACCCGGACCGCTTCCTCACCGACCCGTCGCTGATCAACCTGCTGAAACAGGCAGGCTACAAGACCTTCTGGATCACCAACCAGCAGACCTTGACCAAGCGCAACACCATGCTCACCACCTTCTCGCAGCAAACAGACGCGCCGGTGTACCTGAACAACCAGCGCAACCAGAATGCCCGCCAGTACGATGACGTGGTGCTGGCACCGTTCGAGAAAGCCCTGCAAGACCCTGCGCCCAACAAGTTCATCATCGTGCACCTGCTGGGCACACACATGGACTACCGCTACCGCTACCCGGACGACTATGCGCACTTCAACGACAAGCAAGGTGTGCCAGCCAAGCTGACGGCGGACCAGGTAGAAACCTACAACTTCTATGACAACGCGGTGCGCTATAACGACTATGTGGTGTCGAGCCTGATCAAGCGTTACGCGGCAGGCAACCCCAACGGGTTCCTGATGTACCTGTCCGATCATGGTGAAGACGTGTACAGCTCCGGTGACCACGACCGCTTGGGGCGCAACGAAGGCGCACCGACCCGGCCGATGTACACCATCCCGTTCCTGCTGTGGACCTCGCCTAGCTGGCAGGCCGAGCACCCGCGTGACTTGCAGGCAATGGCCGATCGCCCCTACAGCAGTTCGCACCTGATCCATACCCTGTCAGACCTGGCCGGGTTGAGCTATGACCGCTATGAACCGGCCAAGAGCCTGGTGAGCCCAGCGTTCGTGGTAGCACCACGCTGGATCGGCGACCCGTACCGCAAGGATGGCTTGCGCGAGTTCGACCACCTGCCGCTGGACAAGGCCGACGGGGTACGGGAAACAGCCAGCACCCGGCAGTAATGAGGCCAAGGTTCATGCAGGGCAGCTACCCTGCCGGGCACTCCCCCGCACCGCCTCGGCCAACTTGCGCAGGTTGGCCTGGTGCGCGTTCACCAGGCTGGTGATGCTGTTGTCTGCGGCAGTCTGTACTGACGTACGGCAGGTCAGCTCGGCCTGCCCTTGCTGCTTCAGGCGCCACACGGCCTCCAGCGAGGCGTAGCGCCCTGGTACCGTGTCGAAGCGTTGTACATCCACTCGCAGTGACGCCTTGCCGCCGCCTGCCGGGCCGCCCAACTGGTCCTGCAGGGCGCTGCGGAATTCATCCACCAGGTTGGCGCCCCACCACTCCGTCTCCAGAATGGCCAGGCCGCTCTGCCCTTGCCGCACCACCAACTGTGGGCGGTCGACCTGGGGCGGCACAGCCACCCTGACCACCTGGATGCGTTGGCCGCTGTCACGTACCGGGTCGCTCGGTACCAACGTGTGGTAGTTGTTCGGCGTACTGCTGCAGCCCCCGAGCCACACCAGCAGGCTGGCCACACATGCATTGCGCAGTCGTTGCATCGGCTGTCTCCTCAGGGTTCAAGGTCTGCGGACCCGGCCGCTTTCGGCCGGCCACGAATCAGCGACTCGGGGTGGCGGCCCAGGTAATCGGCAAGGTCACGTAGCGAACGTGACATGCGCTCCAGCTCGTCCAGCGTTTCACCCATTCGCTCGCGCTGCGGCGAATCTTCGGAAATGGCCGAGTTGGCCGTGCGCAGGGTCTTGTGCACCTCGTCCAGCGCCACTTTCACCTCCGGCAGCGTCTGGCCATTGAACTGCTTGAGGCTGGCGCGCAGTTCACGCAGGCTGCCGTCCAGGTTACCGGCGATGCTCTCCAGCGGCAGCTTGGCAATGCGCTCCACCACCCGCTGCAGCTGTTCCTGCAACTGCTCAAGGCTGCCGGGCAGCGTCGGGATCATGATGGGGTTGGCAGCCATGTCGAAGGTCACCTTGGGGGCATCCGGGTAAAAGTCCAGCGAAATGAACATCTGCCCGGTGATCAGGTTGCCGCTACGCGCCTGGGCCCGCAGCCCATGTTCGACAAAGGTGCCAATCAGTTTCCGCGCCCCTTCCATATCGCCCTCGGTGTGCTTGAACACCGCCAGCATCTTGCGGTGCACCGGCCCTAGCCGCTGCGGGTAGATCACCGCATCGACCACTACCGGGAAGGTCTGCCGCGTAGCATCGTAATCGAGCTGGATCGAGGTGACCCGGCCAAACTCCACCCCCTTGAACTCCACGGGCGCGCCCACCGACAGGCCACGCATGGCCTGGTCGAAGCGCAACTGCAGGTACTGCGCCTGGCCATGCGGAGGCGACAGCGCCATGTCGCGGTCGGCGAATAGCTGGAAGCGGGCCTGGTCGGCAGCAGGCTCGGCTTGCGCGGCGAAATCGGGCGAGCCGAAGGCCAGCCCGCCCACCAGAATCGACGACAGCGATTCGGTATCGACCTTCAGGCCATTGGCACCGATCTGCATGTCAATGCCACTGGCATTCCAGAAGCGCGTGTCAGCAGTGACGAAGGTGTCGTAGGGCGCCTGCACGAACACGCCAATCTCTACCCCCTTGCCATCGCCCTGAAGGGCAAAGGACACCACTTCGCCCACCGGGATCTTGCGGTAGTAGATCGAAGAGCCGATATCCAGCGAGCCCAGGTCGCTGGCGACAAGAACAAAGCGCTTGCCCTTTTCGTCATAGGTGATCGGCGGTGGCAGCTCCAGGCCGACAAAGGACTTTTCCGGCACCTTCGACTCGCCGGAATCAGCCCCGATGAAGCTGCCCGAAAGCAACGTGTCCACCCCGGAAACCCCGCCCACGCCGATGCGCGGTCGCACCACCCAGAAGCGCGCCCCCCGGGTAGCAAATGAACGGGCATCGTTGGAGAGCTGAACCTTGGCCACCACGCTCTTCTTGTCGTCGGCCAAGTCCACCGTGGTCACTTCGCCAATCACCACACTGCGGTATTTTACCTGGGTCTTGTGCGCCACCAGTCCCTCCCCGCTGTGGAAAGAAATGGTAATCACCGGCCCTTGCTGCATCCAGTTGCGCACCACCAGCGAAGCGCCGATGAGGATCGCCAGGATCGGCACGATCCATACCAGCGACACACTCCAACGTCGGGTGCGCACTTCAACCTGCCCAGGGCCCTCGCGCTTGTCAGTCTGTTGCCCCATCAATGCGACCTCCCCTCGTTGGCATGGCTATCCCAGATCAGGCGTGGATCAAAGCTCATCGCAGAGAACATGGTCAGCACTACCACCATGCCAAAAAACAGAATGCCCACGCGCGGCTCGATGGTGCCCAGCCCGCGCAGTTGCACCAGCGCAGCCACCAGCGCCACTACCATCACATCGAGCATGGACCAATAGCCGATCAGCTCGACGAAGCGGTACAACTGCGAACGCTGCCGGCAGGCCCAGGAAGAACCACGCTGGGCAGTGAACAGCAGCAGGCCAAGGGACAAGAACTTGATGGCGGGCACACCCACGCTGGCAATGAAAATGATCAGCGCGATGTCCCAGGCCCCGGCTTCCCAGAACTCCAGCACGCCACCGCCAATGGTGCTTTCTGTACCACTGCCGAGCATTTCGGTGTGCATCACAGGCAGCAGGTTGGCGGGGATGTAGAAAATCAGGGCTGCCAGCAGAAACGCCCAGCCACGGCTGATGGAATTGGCCTTGCGTCGGTGAATGACGGCGCCGCAACGGTTGCAGGTGTGCGCGCCACTGCGCGTGTCGCATGCCTGGCCACAGCCATGGCACAGACACAAGCCAAGGTCGTGCGCATTGACCGGGACAGTCATACCTGTTCCCACAAGTCGCGGATGTCCTTGCCGGCAATGTGGATGATCAACATGCTCAGTGCGGCCAGGGCCAGCAGGCCGATACCGGGGATCACATCGAGCAGCCCCGCCAGCTTGATCACCGCCACCATCGCCCCCAGCAGACACACCTCCAGCATGCTCCAGGGCCGCAGGCTTTCCAGGCCACGCATGCACAGGGCAAAGCCGGGGGCACGCTGGCCGGCGAGGGCAAAGCCCAACACCCAGCACAACAGGGCAATTTGCAGCAGCGGCGCAAAAATGATCGACAGCGCCATGACCAGGGCGATGAAAGTGATACTGCCGTGACTGAGGATCTGCACGGCGTCCCACAATGTGGCCGAGTGGGTCAGCCCCTGCATGCCGATGGTCATCACCGGGTAATAGTTGGCGAACACCAGCAGGACACCGCCAGTCACACTCAGTGCCAGCCGCTGCTCGATGGTCAGTGACCTGTGCCGGTACAGCACGCCGCCACAGCGCTGGCAAAGGGCACGTTGATGTTTGAGCAACGGTGCACGGTGGTACACCGTGTCGCAATACTCGCAGATGATCAGATCTTGCGGCTGGCTCATGGTTTGCCCGCAGGTAGCCTTGGATCAGGCCAAGAGGCTAATCGGAACAGCGTCTGATATCCGGTGTAGACCATCTGGGCAAAACTTCCATCACGACCTCAAAGGCGAACTATCCTGTGAGGCGGGCTTTCCGCCCGGTGGAGGTGTGCCATGCGTACGTTCACGTGGAGTTACCTGTTGATGCTGCTTTGCGCAGCATCGGCCGCCCAGGCGCAGTCGGTGGTGCCGCTCAAGGGCCAGAGCAGCCAGCAGATGCAACTGGATATCAACGATTGCAATACCGTCGCCACCAATGCCGCAAACGGCACAGCGACGTCCAGCGACCCCCATGTCGGTGGCCGGGTTCGCGGTGCAGCTGCGGGTGCCGCCGCCGGTGCTGTAGGTGCGCAGGTGCGCGGCAACCAGCATGACGAGTTGTATGACCGGGTGGGTGACGATGCCAAGCAGCAATACCGGCAGAACCGTGCTGGCGAAGTGGCCGCCGCCGGGGCCGCGGTCGGTGGCATGCGCCAGCGTCAGGACCGGCGCCAGGACCGGCGCGGCCAGGACGAGGCCAAAACCCAAGCCCATGCCAGTGCCTACAGCGGTTGCCTGCAAGGGCGCGGCTACCAGGTCAACCCCTGAGCAATCGCCACGCCATGCGCCTCCTGCCGGGGTGGCATGGCGTGCTCAGTTCAGGAACTTCGCCAGCTCTTCCCGACAAAACTCCACGAACAACTGCGCCGGTTTGGTCAGCTGGACTCGCTTCAACCACGCCGCAGCCAGCCCCGACAGCGCCACCGGCTCGGCAATGTCGAGCATTGCCAGGCGCTGGCCGTCATAGGTGTATTCCGAATGCGGACGGGTTACCAGCAACGAAAAACCGAAACCCTGACCGACCATGCCGCGCACCATCTCGATCGACGGCGAACTGAAGACGATGTTCGGTGCCAGGCCCATCTCGTTGAACAAGCTGACGAAGTAGGTACGGCTAGGGGCCACGTCCAGCAGGATCATCGGCTCGGGGCACAGGTCGCGCAGCGAGACCTGGGCCTGGCTGGCAAAGCGGTGGTTCTCGGGTAGCAGCACATAGGGCTTCTGCGGCGGCATCAGCGGCTCGGCCTCGATGGTGCCATCCAGGTCGTGGTCATAGAGAAATGCCAGGTCGAATGTTCCAGCGGTCAGGCCCTGGATCAGGTCCTGCTGTTCACCGTCGCGCAGGCGAATGTCCACACCCGGGTAACGCTGGCGAAAGCCGGCGATCAGGCGCGGCAGGTACAGTGGCGCCACGGTTTCGAAACAGCCAATGTCGATTTGCCCGGCGACGGTATCGTTGTCGGCCAGGGCGTTCTGTTCGAACTCATGGGCCATCTGCAGCAGCGACTTGGTCTTGGCGTAGAAGCGTTTGCCGCTGGGCGTCAATGACACACCCTGGGCGTGGTGGCGGATGAACAGCTGCACACCGAAACTTTCCTCCAGGCTCTTGATGGCCGTGGAGATGGACGGCTGGGCGATGTACAGCTGGCGTGACGCTTCGGCCACACTGCCCGCTTCCACGGTGGTGACGAAGTACTTCAGTTGTCGCAAGGTATAGGCAGCCACAGGGTACCTCTCTGACGCGGGTCTTGGCAGGCTGGGATCATGCCTCACACTTTACCCTTGGCTGCCGCTCTGCGGGCGCTGAGCGCTGAAGGATTTACCTATGCCTTGAACAGGTTTTTCGTAGGGTCTGCCAGTACCTCAGCTCACAGGCCATTGCGCAAACCGAAGCCGCACCACGCTTGCGCCTGGAACGGGGCCCCGTGGCACAGCAACCACTGGTCAAAAACGCCCGAACGTCTTTACTGATAGTCATCGGCCCCAGGTAAACGGTGTGTGCTTATGAAGATCGTGGTCACCAGCATCCTCGTCGACGACCAGGCCAAGGCCCTGGCTTTCTACCACTACGTACTCGGTTTCGAGCCCAGGCACGACATCCCCATGGGCCGGCACCGCTGGTTGACCCTGACTTCGCCCAACGACCCCAATGGCGTCGAACTGCTGCTGGAACCCGACGCGCACCCGGCGGCCAAGGTGTACAAGGCCGCGCTCAAGCAGGATGGCATCCCCGCCACCTCGTTCGGCGTGCGTGACATCCAGGCCGAATACACCCGGCTATGTGCAGCCGGTGTGCAGTTCATCCGGCCACCAACCCCAATGGGGCCGGTTACCGTGGCGGTGTTCGATGACACGTGCGGCAACCTGATCCAGATTGCCCAGAAGCACTAGCCGGTTGCCCTTTCCCCAATGCGCACCCACAAGGAAAACAGATGCGCCACGAATTCAGCGAAGTGCTCAACGACCTGGTCGACTACTTTCTGCTTGGCGATATCCAGTTGCTCGAACGCTACAAGCAAGACCAGCAACTGCCCGACGACCTGGCCCATGCGTTCACCCACGGCGACAGCGGCGACCAGGCTGTGCGCGAAGGCATCGTGCTGCCGCTGGCCGGTGTCGACAACCTGCCCTACCGCATCCTCTTCACCCTCGATAACCACACACCGGCCCTGCGCGAGGCCGGCAGCCGCCTGAAGCACCGGCGCAATGGCTATGTACTGCGGATCGAGCACGGTGCGCTGATGCTGTACACCTGGCGCATCCTGCAGCACTTCACGCCCAAGAC
Organism: Pseudomonas sp. 2,4-D; assembly: GCF_030418155.1. Classification (NCBI taxonomy): domain Bacteria; kingdom Pseudomonadati; phylum Pseudomonadota; class Gammaproteobacteria; order Pseudomonadales; family Pseudomonadaceae; genus Pseudomonas; species Pseudomonas sp. 2,4-D. The sequence goes on along the minus strand of NZ_JAUHUI010000018.1, from coordinate 57,277 downwards.
CCTGGGTGACCTGATGGCGCGTTACCAGCTGCCAGGGCGGCCGATCATCGAGCTGGACAATGGCTGGTACGACGTGGAGGTGCTGGCGGGGGCGCTGGTGCGCGACGGGTTGTACGAGCCAGCGTTCGAGTTCGTGCTGAAGAAGCGCTGGAGCCGGGGTGAGGCGACAGCTGTGGATACCGGGTATGCATTCGGGCTTCGTGGCTACTTCGACTGATTGATCGCCTGTGCCGGCCTCTTCGCGGGCAAGCCCGCTCCTACACAGCGTTCGAGGCCTGTGCTGGCCCTTTCGCGGGTGAACCCGCTCCTACAGCAGTACCTGTAGGAGCGGGCTTGCCCGCGAAAGGGCCAGCACAGGCAAACTCGACCTTCAGGTGTGATTGATATCCCGATCCTTGGTCTCCGGCAGGAAGAAGATCCCCAGCACCGCCGTCATCACGGCAATCACGATCGGGTACCACAAGCCGTAATAGATATCCCCGGTCGCTGCCACCATGGCAAACGCCACGGTCGGCAGGAAGCCGCCGAACCAGCCATTCCCGATGTGATAAGGCAGCGACATCGAGGTGTAGCGGATGCGCGCCGGGAACAGCTCCACCAGCCAGGCGGCAATCGGCCCGTAGACCATGGTCACGTAGATCACCAGAATGGTCAGCAGCAACAGCACCATCGGGTAGTGGATTTTCGCCGGGTCGGCCTTTTCCGGGTAGCCCGCCTCTTTCAATGCACCACTCAGGGTTGCGGTAAACGCTTCGCTTTGCACCTTGAAGTCTGCCGCGGTCAGGCTGCTGCCATCAAAGCTCGGCAATACCCGTTCGCCAATGCGGATCTGTGCCACGCTGCCGGGCTCCGCCGCTTCATTGGTATACGGGATGGCGCGCTTGGCCAGCAGGCTCTTGGCAATGTCGCAGGAGCTGGTGAATTTGGCCTTGCCCACCGGGTCGAACTGGAATGCACATTGGCCCGGGTCGGCCACCACCACCACCGGGTTCTGCTCTTGGGCAACGAATACATCCGGGTTGCCGTACTCGGTCAGTGCCTTGAAGATCGGGAAGTAAGTCAGCGCGGCGATGATGCAGCCGGCCATGATGATCTTCTTGCGGCCAATCCGGTCGGACAGGCTGCCGAAGAAAATGAAGAATGGTGTGCCGATCAACAGTGAACCGGCAATCAGCAGGTTGGCGGTCTGCGGCTCGATCTTGAGCGTCTGCAACAGGAAGAACAACGCGTAGAACTGTCCGGTATACCACACCACGGCCTGGCCGGCAGTGCCGCCGAGCAGCGACATGATCACCACCTTGAGGTTGTCCCAGCGGGCGAACGATTCGGTCAGTGGCGCCTTGGATGCCTTGCCCTCGGCCTTCATCTTCATGAACACCGGCGACTCGTTCAGCTGCAGGCGGATGTACACCGAAATCGCCAGCAGCAGAATCGACAGCAGGAACGGTATCCGCCAGCCCCAGGCCTCGAACGCTTCCGTCCCCATGGCCGTGCGACAGGCCATGATCACCAGCAGCGACAGGAACAACCCCAGGGTGGCGGTCGTCTGGATCCAGGCAGTGAAAAAGCCGCGTCGGCCCTTGGGCGCATGCTCGGCCACGTAGGTGGCCGCGCCGCCGTACTCACCGCCCAGCGCCAGCCCCTGCAGCAAGCGCAGGGTGATCAGGATGATCGGCGCGGCCACACCGATCGTGGCGTAGCCCGGTAGCAGGCCCACCACTGCGGTGGACAGGCCCATGATGACAATGGTGATGAGGAAGGTGTACTTGCGCCCGATCATGTCGCCCAGACGGCCGAACACGATGGCGCCGAACGGTCGGACGGCAAAGCCGGCGGCAAAGGCCAGCAAGGCAAAGATGAACGAGGTGGTTTCATTGACGCCAGCAAAGAAGTGCCTGGCGATAATCGCGGCGAGTGAGCCGTACAGGTAGAAGTCGTACCACTCGAATACCGTGCCCAGGGACGAGGCGAAGATGACCTTGCGCTCCTCCTTGGTGATACCGCGTTGGGGCGCGCTGCTGCCCGTGGATGCGCTGTCGAGAACCGCCATGGGTTGCCTCCGTCATGTTGTCATGCAGGCCGGAGCACCTCACACTCACTTCACCGTCGCACCCAGGCCCTGGCGCTTGCTTTGGTTGCGCGAAGCACGACGAGGCGGGCCGCCTCGGATCGCAGCAAGGTTTATGAAGCATAATGGGGATTGGCTGGATATCCACCCGCCTGGCCCTGCACGAGAGGGCGGCCTGGACAACACCCAGCTCCGGGGTGCTGGGCGATAGCGGGCTGACTGACGATTTTGTTGGGTGTTTCACCCACCAGGCACTACCGGCCCCTTCAACTCGACCTGATTACCATCCGGGTCGTAGCAGTACAGCGAAAGCCCCTCGCCTTCGGCACCATACCGCTTCTCTGCAGGCTCCACCTTTACCCCGGCGGCTTCCAGATAGGCCGTCAACGCGGCCTCGTCGAACGGCTCGATGCGCAGGCAGAAATGGTGCAGGTTGCGCCCTTCCACGCCCGGGGCAGCTCCGCCTGGCTGCCCCAGCGGGCCATCCAGGGTCACCAGGTCGATCATCGCCGTGCCCGTGGCCAGGTGCACCATGCCCAAGTCTTCGCGCACGCGGCTGACGGTGCAGCCGAGCAGCTCGGTGTAAAAGGCAACACTGTGCGGCAGGTCGCTGACCCGCAACACAAGGTGATCGATGTGCTTGATGGTGAAAGGCCGCATGCCGGGCTCCCTGTGGCGTGTTTGCGAATACGTTCGCCACCATAGCCCAGGTTCACCCGGCGTGACCAGAATCAGCTACTCGTTCACCAAGCGTTGCAGTACGCCACCTTCATGGCGCGTCAGGATACGCAGCAGCTGGTCGACCAGCGCCCGGTCCGGCGCATCCAGGTGGAAGTGGTGCCCGCCTGGGTGCCAGGAGACTTTCGCCTGGCTGGGCAAGGCGGCCTGACGCCGGGTAAAGGCCTCGCCGGTGAAGGCCCCCTGGCGGCCGAACAGCAGGTACAACGGGCAGCGGATCTGGCTGAGCAGGTCGCAGGCTTCGCGCTCGGTCAGTGGCATGGGTTCGGGCAAGACCAGCCGCGGGTCGTGGCGCCAGCAATAGCCATCGTCCAGCTGTAGCAGGTCGCGCAGCGCCAGCAGCCGAGCGGCACCTTCCGACAGTTCGGTGTCCAGCCGCTCGCGGCGTTGCGCCAGGGCGGTGTCCAGGTCGTCGAAGCGACCAACATCCGGCTCGGCAAAACCCGGCAACTGGCTACGCTGTACCATGCGCTTGAGCCGGTAGGCCCGCGCCAGGTGCTGCACGCGGTCATCCTCGGCCACCGTGAACGGTGCCCCCATTCCGTCGAGGAAGGTCATGCTGGCAATGCCACTGGTCATGGCCGCCAGCAGCGACGCTATACCGGTACCCATCCCATGGGCCAGCACATGAAATTGCGCCAGGCCCAGGCTGTCGGTCACCGCCAGCATGTCTTCGGCATGCTCCCACAGGTAATAGCCGCTGTCGTGGCGACGATGCCCAGAACGGCCATGGCCAATCAGGTCGGGGGCCACCACGAAGCAGCCGTCCAGCATCGGTGCCAGGCGCTCGAACGAGGCAGCGTTATCCAGCCAGCCATGCAAGGCCAATATGGGAATACCGTCTTCTGCCCCCCAGGTGCGAACCGCTATTTCAACGCCATCGAGGTCTAGCAGGTGGTCTTTCGGACTGCACAGCGAACGCATTGCAATTCTCCTTGGCTGAAGCCTGCACCATGACCTGCCTCACCCTCTCGCAGATCCACCCTCGCTGCCAGCCCCCCACCGACCCGCGCATGCGCAGGACCGACCGCGGCCAACAACTATCTACCGCACCCCGTCGCCTTGATCAGCGTGGACTATCTCCCCCCACAAAAGAGATGGTGACCATGACAACCCCGACACCGTTGCATCAAAGCCAGATAACCCGATCGTTACTGAAATGGAGCAAGGCGCTCCAACCCTCGCATACACGCAAAGTGGTGCAGAGCCTGTACAAGGAGTATCTCGATGAAGATGGCAGCCCTTACGCGTGGTATGCCACTGCCGATGAGCCAATGCGTGAGCAGCTGCACAACGCGTTGCAAACCCGTAACAAACGTCTGGCGCAAGTCAAAAAGGCGCTAGGCGAGTTCAAGGACATCATCGCGTTCTGCGGCCCGCTGTTGACCGAGCGGTTGAAGCTGAATGTGCCTGTAGACAGGGCGCAGTATGTGTTCCAGCCCTTTGAGTCAGAGGCCAACATCTGGGTCGGCGTTCCCGATGTGGAAACGCCTTTGGTCCCGGACGTGGAAGCGGATGTGCTGGCTACTCGCCCGGTCGGCCAACCGCAAACACGCAGCTTGCTGGAGGCTGCCCTGCACAACTTCGAGGGGCTGGACGAAGTCGGCCCCTACAGCAGGCTCACCAACGCCCCAGGCAGCGACACGCCCCTGGCAGGCCTGACGATGGCGGACTTCGTCGGGCATTGTCGGGCGCTGGACCTTGGCAAACGTTATCAAGACCATCTGCTTGCAACCCATGAAGGCGCCAATCGCGCTGAAATCCAGCGCCTGTCGATTGCAGCGAACCGTGAGGCCTTGAGGGTCCATGCATTGATCGCCAAGCTCAAAGGCCTGCTGAGCGAGGCCGGGCTCGATGCGCTTGGGCAACTGTGCGACGGCAAGCCTCACCCCACCTATGAAAACGAGGCGTTGCATTGCTGGCACTTCAACTTGTTCGATATCCCCGTCCACGAAATACTGTTCATCGGGCCAGACAACCCTTACCGCACGAACCCCTGCATTGTGTATGTCCCTGGCGACAGCGAGCACCCGGTAAGGGAGTTCGCTTCTCGTCAGGAAGCGGGCAAGCACCTGCGCAGCCGGTTACTGCAAAGCGAGTTTCGCCGAACCTTGGTGCATTTCGCCTACAAGGACCGGCAAAAAGAACTTGCCGTAAAGCTGCAAATCGCGCTGTTCGAAGAGGATGAAGCGGGCATACGCAAACCCCGAATCATGCCAGTGATCCCTTTCACGCTCTCGCCGATCCGAACCGACCCTTGGACGAACTTGTACAACGCACACCTTGCGCGCATGAAGGCCGACGCAAAAACCATTGCAGTCCCTACAGCCGAAGTCGACGCCAACGCCCGCAACGAGCGTCTGAAGTACTGGTTCGACCTGGGGATGAACGTGCTGAATGTCGCCGCGTTCTTCGTGCCGGGGTTGAACACGGTCATGCTAGGCGTTTTTGCTTACGACCTGATGAGCTCTGTTTTCACCGGGTTCGAAGCCTGGGAAGAAGGTGATACCCGGCAGGCACTGGCGCAGCTGGAATCATTGGCCATCAACGCGGGCGTGATTGCCGGCTTTGCAGTGGGCACCAGGATCGTCCAGGCGTCTGGCTTTGTCGATGCACTGAAAAGTGTATGGCATGAAGACAAGGAAGTGCTTTGGCACCCTGACATGAAAACCTATGCGAGCACGGCGGCTATTCCTGAGGGGGCTCAACCCGATTTGCTCGGCCATGTGCACGTCGACGGAAAGACCTACCTGAAGCTGGATGGGACCCTGTACGAGGTGTTTCAGGGCGCTGATCAGCAATGGCGCGTGCGCCACCCCGAGGATGCGCAGGCCTATGCCCCACGCTTGCTGCATCATGGTAACGCCCGCTGGCAACTGGCCCATGAGCAGCCTCTGGAATGGGACCGTGAACAGCTCGCGCGCCGCCTCGGCAGCCATAGCGCAGGCCTGGACGACAGCGAACTGGACCATGCCATGCGCACTACCGGTACCGATCCAGACGTGCTGCGCCGTGCCCAGGCAGCGGGCCTGCGTCCACCCGCTTTGTTGCTCGACACGCTGCAGCGGCTGCAGCTGGACAATCAGACACAACAGATCATCAACTGCGTACGCCATGGGTTGCCGCTGGCTGCGTACAAGAACTTTGCCTTGCCTGAGTTGCTGCGCCTGCCGGGGTGGCCCGAGGGACGCGTGCTGAAGGTTTACCAAGGGCCAGAACCCTGGGGCGAATCGGTGCGCTACGGCCCCCCTCACACGCTGGGCCAGACAGAAATCGAAATTACCCGTACCGACCTGGACAATGGCCAGTTGAGCCAGACCGTGCTGGATCAGATGGATGAAGAAGCCATTGAGCAGTTGCTCGGTGATACACCCACTGAGCACCGATCGTCCGCACTGAACAACAAGCTCGCGCAACACCTGGAACAGCATCGCGAGGCGCTGTTCGAGAGCCTGCAACAAAGACGCCGTCCCACACACACACCCACTGCACAAACCCTCGCCCGGCAGTTTCCCGGGCTGCCGGACAGCGCGCTTGAAGAATTGCTTGCCAACCTCAGCAACGCCGAACGGGAACGCCTGACCAACGGCCGGGTGCCGCTTCGCGTTGCCGAGGAAGCACGCCTTCTGCAAGCTCGAGCGCGGCTTGATCGTGCCCTCCTCGGCCTGTTCAGGCCCAGCCTGGCCAACGACGACAGTCTACGCATCAAGCAGGCGCTGCAAGCCGCGCACCCGCAGGCTGACCCGGCCCGGTTACTGCAACTCGCCCTTGGTGATCGCCAGCACTGCGCCTCACTGCTCGGCCAGCAACCCATCAACCCCAGGTTCCGCTCCCCTTTGCGATTGGCCAACGGCCAGCTGGGCTATCCCCTGAGCGGCCGTGGCCTGCAGGGACGAGCCTTGCCGGCTGCACGTCGACTCCGGGCGCTCTACCCCGAACTCAGCAGCGAGCAAATCAGTGGGCTACAAGCCGAACTGGCTCGAGGAGGCGACCTGGGTAGCGCGATCAACCAGCTGGAGGTCGAGCAGCGTACCCTCAACCGAGATCTCAACCGCTGGGTAAGCACCGCCCGCACCCTTGAAGAGCGCTTTGATCGCCAGCAATGCACCGAGCGACTGATGAGTGCTTCCCGCCGTGAAGGCGGCGCGCAAGCCGAAACACTGGTACTGGACCGTATGCAGCTCGAAGCGCTACCCGCTTTCACTGCACGCATGCCGCATATCCGCAATCTCAGGCTCGAGGGGTTAAAGATGCGGCGCCTGGAGGGCAGCTTCCTGACGAACTTCCCTAACCTGGAAACCCTGGAAATCGTCGGCAACCCGGACATCGATGCCGAAACATTGTTCGAGGCGCTCAGGTCGGCACCGCGGCTACGCGAGCTGGGCCTGACAGACAATGGCCTGACCACCCTTTCACCCACCGCCCAACAGGCCATCGGAGCAATGCCCGGCTTGCGACTCCTGTGGCTCAGCCGCAACCGGCTGCAACTCGACACCACCAGTTTGGGCTTCCTGACGCGCTTGCCCCTGGATGCCCTCGGCCTGGCCCACAATCAAATCACCCTCGACGAAAGCCTTGCCGCCCAGTTTCAGGACATGATCCACCCCGTACTACTGCACTTATCAGGCAACCCACTGCAACTGGCACCCGACCTGCGCTTCATGGCCCGTCTTGTCCACCTGGAGCTTGAGCGTTGCGAACTGCAGCAGTGGCCCGACAGCCTGACCGTCCTGATGAGCCAGCCCCAGTACCAACTGCGCTATCTGAACCTTTCGTCCAACCGCATTCGTACCCTGCCAGACTTGCCTGGTGTGCTGCGTACCCCTTTTGCCCGCGATGTCGCCGCGCACTTGCCGGAGCGCCGTTGGCTGTTCAACTACAACACCCTGGAAGCCCAGACACGTGCACGCCTGGGCAGCAGCGGCGTCAACGTCTTCGAACACGCAGAAGACGTGCCACTGTGGCAAGGCGTTTTCCGTGGCGAGGCGAGCAATGCCGAGGAGCAGCTGTGGAGCGACCTGTTCGACCAAGGTGAAAACGCAGCGCTGCTGGGCGTACTCGAACGTCTTGCCCAGTCGGCAGAAGCGCAGCGTGATGGCGAGGCCCTGAGGGCGCGCGTCTGGAAGCTGCTGGATGACGCAGCCCACGACACCGTGCTGCGTGAGCGCCTCGCCACCGTGGCCGGCGATTTCCCGCCAACCTGTGGCGACGCAGGTGCTGATGCGTTCAGTGCCTTGGAGATAGAAGTGCTGGCCCACGAAGCGGCAGCCGTCGCCGGTAGTCGACCCGCTGATCTACTGAGCCTGTATGGCAAGTTGTATCGACGCAGCCAGGTCAATCAACTGGCCGATCGCATCAGCTGGAGAAGGTCCTTGCGCAAACAGGCGCTGCTCGACGGGGCCTTCGATGAAAACCTCCCCCCCTACGATGAGCTGGACGACCCCTCAGCCTTTCCAGACAGCGAACTTCAAACGGGGCTGGTGGACGATGTCGAGGTACGTTTGGCCCTGCGCCAGTCGTTGGCCAGCGCGCTGGACTACCCTGAGCCGAGCCGAGGCATGCTGTACCGCAATACGGCCAGAATCAACGACACAATCATCGAAATGGTGAAAGCTGAGGTCCTTTCCCTGGACAGGGATGCCATCGCTCGGGAGCAATGGTTGACCCAGCAGCCGGGCTGGGTCGAGTACTTGAAACGAGAGCATGCGGCACAGTTCAGCCTGATCACCGACTTCTGGCGGCCAGGCCTTGACTACCTCTATTACTGCCTGGATGAAACCGCCGACCCGGTGACATCCCTGGACAGCTCTGTGCGACGAGCCTTGGCCAGGGTCATGCCTGAAAGCCCGGTGGATGCTGAGGGCAAGCTGCGGCGCGTCGTGCTCAACGAGCAGCAGTATCGCCAGGGCGTGGACGCGCTGACTGCCGAGCAGCAGCAGGTTGAAACCGGTCTGCTGATCAGCCTCACCCGCCAGACGCAAACAATCGGCCGCTGAACCCCACTCACTGCCCGCGCAGGTCTTCGAAGAAGGCCTGCTTGCCGTCCACCTGGCTGGACGCCCGTGGGGCCGCTGCGGCGTCACCATTGGCGGCCTCCACGTGCCAATAGCAGTGCTGTACTGCCCGGGTCACCGCCACGTAGGCCAAGCGCTGTACTTCTTCCTTCTGTGCCGTATCGAACGGTTGGGCATCACCTGCCTTGCCCAGCCCGGCCTGGCGGTATACCTGGTTCTTGTAGGGTGAGCTGGTCAGGTACTGGCAGTCACCCAGCATGAATACCGCATCGGCCTGCAAACCCTTGGCACTGTGATAGGTCAGCTGGCGCAGCCGGCGCTGTTCGGCCGGTAGCGCCGCCTCGGCGTGCAGCACGCTTTGCAGGTGCTCGTTCATCAAGGCCCGGTCACTGCCCTTGCGGTACAGCATCATGACCGTCTCACCCCGCTGGTAGTGCTCGACAAGCGTTTCGCCCAACGCAGCCTCGTCACGGTCGAACACCTTGACCGGCGAGCCGGGCAACTCGGCCGCCGGGCCACTGGCGCGGGCTTTCTTGCCGGCAATCGCCGGGGTGCCCTTGACCAGGTGCTCGGCCGCATCGATCACCTGTTGCTGGCAGCGGTAGTTGTCGACCAGCATCACCCGCGTGTTGGCCGGCGACGGGAACGCCTTGGTGAACTCCATGAAATACCTGGGCGAACTGCCACGCCAGCCGTAGATCGATTGCCAGTCGTCACCCACGCACAGCAACGACGAATGCTGGGCATGGCGCCCGGTGTGCATGGCCGGGCCGCGGCGCCGTATTTCAGCGAGGCTGGCACGCAACCAGCTGACGATCTGCGGCGACACGTCCTGAAACTCGTCGATCAGCAGGTGCGCCAGCGGCCGCAGCAACGGATCGGGCAGCAGGTGCAGGTTTTCCGGGTTGTTCTCGCCAAACAGGGCGAACATGCGGTTGTAGCTCATCACCGGCGGCGACTGGTCCAGCAGGTGCGCTTCCAGGGCCTTCCAGTAAAGCGCCAGGGCCTCGAAGAACAGTGCATCGCTATCGCCGGACGGGAAGCTCATCGCCGCCACCGCATTGTTCACCTCCAACCCAAGGTTTTCGATGAAATTGGCCGCACTGACGAACGCATCCAGCAGCGGTGCCGGGGCCAGTTCGCCCTTGACCTTGTACTCGAAGCCAGGCCCTGCCACGGCATCGCCCGCCAACGATGCCGCCAGGCGCCTGGCCATGGCGTAGTTGTCGAGCCAGATCAGCGGCCTGTCGCAGAACGCCTGCAGCAGCGTGCGCTTGACCGCCCACTCGGCACGCACGGTCAGCTTGGCGCCGGGGCGCTGGTACTGCGCGCTTTGTGCGGGGTCGAAGCCCAGCACCACCAAAGGCCCCTGGCCTTCCAGGCGGCCATGCACATGGAAGCGGCTGCCACGGATGTCGACCGTTTCGCGACAGGGCTCGATGCCCTTGATCGGCCAGACGCCAGCGGCGAACCACAGGTCCTCAATCACGTCACACAGTTCTTCGTCGCGCTGGGCGGCCAATTGGGTCACCTGTGCGCGCTTCTGCACATCGGGGTTGTTCGGGTCCAGCGGTTTCAGTTGCAAGGCTTCGCTGCGCAACTGGCCGACCAGCTCGGCAAAACGCGGGCTCTCGTCCAGCAAGCTGCTGTAGCACTGGTTCAGCTGCTGGCGCTGGGCATCGTTCAGCCGCAGGTCGAACGGGTTGCTGTCGGCCTCGGCCTCACGCCCCGCAGGCATCTCGTGGCCCAGTGTTTCAAATGCACGCACCTGGCCGAAGCCCGGCAGGCTGCGCACCAGCGGCAGGATGCGCGAATGGAACGTGCGCACCAGCTCGCGGGCCTGCACAGGCTGCAGGTTGATCTGCCACAGGGCGAACACCTGCAGCAGGCGCTTGATGAAGTCCTTGCGCGATTCGCGGGTGAAGGTGACCACGGTCATCGCATCCAGCTCGTAACCCAGGTAATGACGCAGCAGCAGGATGCGCAGCACCAGCGACGTGGACTTGCCTGCCCCGGCGCCTGCCACCACGCAGGTAGACGGGGTGTCACTGAAGATCAGCTTCCATTGCGCGGCGCTGGGCTGGGCTTCGGCGGGCAGGCGCTGGGCGACATCGGCCTTGAAGCGCTTCTTCAACTCGGCCGTCAACGGCAGGCGCCAGTCGTCGAACAAGTTGTCATCCTGGCCTGGCACGGCGGCGCTGTCGGGGCGCGTATCGCGGATCACCAGCACCTGGCGCCCCGCTTCATAGCCCTCCACCCGACCACGCTCGAACCCTTCACGCACGCCATCGGCATGGCCAGTGCGCTGGCCTGTGGCGTGGCCGAGGAACCACGAGTCGCGGTGCTGCGCTTGCAGCCGGGTCAGGCCACGCCCCAGCAAGCGGGCGGCCAGGCGGCGAAACCAGGGCAACTGGGCAGGAGGGGTAAGGTCGGCGGGGGCCAAGGGTTGCTCGTGGGCCACGGTCACTCCGTTGTAAATCAAAACAGCAGGCATGTTCGCCGCATCGACGAAAAATCGCCAGCGAATGCTTGCAGATCAGTGGATTAGGCGATGAAGCAAATAAAACGCCGCCGAAAAAGCATCTATAAAACAGATTGTTTTAAGCCGATATTTACGCTTATTTTCGATGTTTCTTTAGCGCATCATGGCGTCATTCCACTGATTCAAGGAGCACGACCATGCTGCAACTGCGACCCTTCGAAAGCCTCGGCCACGCCAACCATGGCTGGCTCGATGCCCACCACCATTTCTCGTTTGCCGAGTACTACGACCCGGCACGCATGCACTGGGGTAACCTGCGGGTTTGGAACGACGACCTGATCGCGGCCGGCAGCGGCTTCCCGCCGCACCCGCACCGCGACATGGAAATCATCACTTATGTGCGTGAAGGCGCGATCAGCCACCAGGACAGCCTGGGCAACAAGGGCCGTACCGAAGCCGGTGATGTTCAGGTAATGAGCGCCGGTACCGGCATTGTGCACAGCGAGTACAACCTGGAAGACATCGATACACGAATTTTCCAGATCTGGATCGTGCCGGAGCGCACCGGTGAAGCACCGCAGTGGGGTAGCCGGCCGTTCCCCAAAGGCGAGCGCGGTGAGGGCTTCGTGACCTTGGCCAGCGGCCGCGCGGGTGACGAGGACAGCCTGCAGATCCGTACCGATGCCCGCCTGGTGGCTGCCACCCTGCGAGCCGGTGAAACCGCCGAGTACCACTTCGATGCCGAACGCCGGGGTTACCTGGTGCCGGCCAAGGGGCTGGTGGAGATCAACGGATTGCGGGCCAAGGCGCGCGATGGCGTGGCGATCGAGCAGGAAGCGGTGCTGCGGGTGACCGCCATCGAGGACAGCGAGATCGTGCTCGTGGATGTGGCCTGAAAACCAGGCCTGTGACGATCCATGTCGCAGCGCAAGGCGGCTCCCCTGGAACAACCGCTAACCCGTCGGTTTAGCAGTGTTTTGTGGGGGCTGGCTTGCTGCGGTGGAGCTCTCCGGCTATCGCAAGGCAGCGATCATACATTGGCGCCATCAGCCAGCCTGCACTAGCGTTGTGCCACCAGCCAGCCCAACGTTCCTGCGGAGCACTCGATCATCATGCCAGACCTGCGCCCGACCCCGACGCTGTGCCTGGAATACCGTGCCGAACAGCCCATCCACGACGCTTTCATCCAGCAGGCCAGCCGCTGCCCGGCGGCCATTGCCATCATTAGCCAGCACACAACCTGCAGCTACTCCCAACTGGAGCAGATCAGCGCGGGCATTGCCGCGTTTCTGGTTAAAAACGCCGCCAGCGGCACCGATCGTGTGGTCATCGTCACCCACCACGCACCGTTGGTGCACTTCATCGACTGGCATGTGCGCCAGCACGGTTTTACCGAGGCCGACACCTTCTCGCTGCTTTCTGGCCTGGGCCACGACCCGGTATACCGCGACGTGTTCACGCCACTGTCGCTTGGCGCGACCATTGCCTGCCCGGCCCAGTCGACCCTGACCGCCCCCTCACGGCTGGCCGGCTGGCTTCACCAGCACGGTGTGAGCGTGATCCACCTCACCCCGCCGCTGGGCAAGCTGATCGAAACTGGCGCACACCTGAACGGCCAGGTTCTCGCCCAACTGCGCTACCTGTTCTGGGGTGGCGATGCACTCAGCCCGACGCAGTACCAGCAGGTCCGCGCCATCGCACCGAATGCCGTCAATGTGAACTTCTACGGCACCACCGAAACCCCACAGGCCATGGCTTTCCATACCCTCGACCCGGAAATGGACAATGCCCGGGTGCCCTTGGGAAAAGGCATTGCCGATGCACAGTTGCTGGTGGTCAACCCGGCCAACCAGCTGGTCAGCGAGGGCGAGACAGGCGAGATCCTGATCCGCAGCCCCTACCTGTCGCGGGGATACTGGGACGACCCGGGGCTGACCGAAGCCAAATTCATCGCCAACCCGTTCACCGCTGACGCGGCCGACCGCTGTTACCGCACGGGTGACCTGGGCACCTATCTGGCCGATGGCAGCGCCCGTTTTCTGGGGCGCGCTGACAGCCAGGTGAAAATCCGGGGGCATCGCATCGAGCTGGCGGAAATCGAGAACGCCATCTGCCGTCTCCCGCAAATAGGGCAATGCGTGGTCCTGGCCAACCACGACAGTGCATCGACCCGTCTGGTGGCCTATTGCGTCGCGCAGCAGGACATCCGTGCTGACGAACTGCGCCAGGCCCTTAGCGGCCAGCTGCCTGACTACATGGTTCCGGCGCTGTTCGTGTTCCTTGATGCCCTGCCGCTCACCCCCAACGGCAAGGTCGACAAACGCGCGCTGCCTGCGGCATTTGACGACAGTATCAACCCACCGTTGTCACCCTTGGCCGAAAAGCTGAGTACAGCCTGGGCCCGCATCCTCCAGGTACCGCGCCTGGACGCCAGATTGAGCTTTGTCGAACTGGGCGGCGACTCGCTGTCGTTCGTGCAGGCGTCGCGTGTGCTCGAAGCACTCATCGGTCACCTGCCTGAACGTTGGGAAACCCTGCCGGTGTGCCAGCTGGCCGAGCTGAGTGCGCCGCCCAAAGGCGCGTGGCGGGTAATGGAAATGCCGGTGTTCATCCGCATGCTCGCCATCATCCTGATTGTGGTCGGCCACCTGGGTGATTTCGACCACTGGCCGATACTCGGCGAAACCTCGGTGCTGTTCCTGGTCTCCGGCATCGCCCTGGCGCGCTTTCAGCTCAAGGCCATCGAAGCGCGTGGCGATGCACGCACGCTGCTCAGGCCACTGACAGCCATCGTGGTGCCAACCCTGTTGTACAGCGCATTGATCCAGCTGGTATTCGCCCGGCTGCACTGGCAATCGCTGCTGCTGGTTTCCAACTGGTTCCCCGCCAGCGAGGTCAGCCTGTTCAACTATTGGTACATCGAAGTGTTGGTGCAGATGATCGTGATCATTGGCCTGGTGCTGTCGATCAGGCGCGTGCGTCAGGTGCTGGTTGCCGACCCGTTTCGCTGGCTGATCATCGCTGCCTGTGCACTGGTGGCGCTGGATGTGTTCCTCAACCAGTTCGTATTCGACGCCAGTGCCCTGCTCAATCGGGTACCCCAGCACTTCCTGGCGGTGATGGTGCTGGGCATGGCCGTGCACCATGCCGACACGACCTCACGCAAATGGGTGGCCAGTGCGGTGGCCGTGCTGGTGGTTGGCGAGCTGGACCTGATGGCGGTTGCCGGTGTTGGCTGGCAAGCGCTCACACGCTATGTCGACATCGCCCTGCCAGCGATACTGGCGCTTGTCTGGTTCCGCTCGGTGCCAGTACCCGCCCTGGTTGCACGGGCAGGTGCGGTGATCGCTTCGTCAACCTTGTATATCTACTTGACGCATTTCCAGTTCGAGTCGGTGGCGGAGCATGTTTTCGGGCACCCGCTGTTCGAGGTGGCCCTGGCACTCGCTGGAGGGGTACTGGTGAGCTATTGCTGGAACACCCTGTTGCGTCTGCTGTTTACCCGCAGGCGCAAGCAGCATCAGGCCCGTGGAGCCGATCCAGCTGAACGCGTCACCTCTGCCTGAACGAAGATGCCCCGCCAGCGCATGCACTACGCGCGTCCGGCCAGTTCAGCCAGCACCTCGGCCGAGGTGGTGACCTGGCGGAAGTGGTGCTTCCACAGGTCGGTCCCCAGCTTGCCCGAGCGGTCCAGCGACGACCCTATTGTCATGTCTGTCACCAGCGTGGGCATCAGCCCTGCATCGAACAGGGCAAAGCCGGCGGCCAGCACGCAGGTTTCGGTCTGTAGCCCACACACAAGCACCCGCTCTACACCCAGTTGCCGGATGTAGTCGATAGCTTCGGCACTTTGCCCATAGCCATGCTTGACGAACACCTGGTCGGCCTCGACCAGGCTCTCGTCCTCGGCCGCCGGGTGCCAGCCGAGCTGGCGCTCGAACGGCGTGACCTGTTCATCGTGCAACTCGACCGAGGCTATGGTGGGAATGTTCGCTGACAACCGCCGCAAACCATCGACCAGCCACTCGGGCGGGCTGAAGGTGGACTGAACATCGACGATGAGCAAAACCTGGCGCATGGGCGGATTCCGGCACGGGCAAAAGGCGCGAAGTATAACGCGAAGCAACTGCCGTGGTCGCTGGACAGGCCCGGGGAAACATTCAGCGACTCTTTGCGCGGGAAAAGGGGCTGCTGATGGTGCCGGCGATGATGCCCCAACCGATATGCAAAATGGCGCGGAGTATGACGCGTGGCGCCGGGCTTGATCATCGGTCGTAGGGCATTCTCAATCGACGCTACCCGCACCAGCCCGTGATAGCAGCCAAACCGGTAGCAATGCCACACCAGGGCCTGGTCAACGCTCATTGGCGCAGTGGTGGTTGATATCATCTACCCATGGTTCAATCTGCCTGAACGGTTGTGATATTACGGTGTTCGGCAAGTGGCAGGACTAGCAGGACATACCCTTCGAAGACACCATAATCACCGCTATCGAAGGTTGCGCTTATCAATGCGAAGCGGGCTGTCTCGTCTATACCCGGTGTATAGACTCCTGCCGAAACACTACCGGGTCCGTAGCGCACCTCCCAGTTGACGCCCTCCGGCGGGAACGGGGTTTGACTGACATCCAACACCGCTTTCGTACCAGCAGGGTCAACAGTGGCGCTCAGCGTCATGGGCGTCAACTGCCCCATCTCGGTGATCAGTACACAGGTACTGGTTTGTTGGCTTTCAGGGTCTGTCACCTGGATTTCTTCAACGACATAAGCAACTGTGCCTGTGTCGGCTGGGCTGGTGACCGTCACCGCCTGCCCCGTGCCCAGAGGTTCGTCCTGATAACGCCATTGCAAGGTCGCAGGATTGCCGAGCGTCCAGGCATTGAAATCGACGTCTCTGCCTGCCTGGGCAACCACAACCGCAGGGTTGGCTTGCAGCGTTTCGCGAACCACGGTGATCAAGGCCTTGCTTTGAATTGCCGGAATCAAAATATTGGTGGCTGTTACCAGCACGTGTGCGCATGACTTTGTCATGTCGCTGGCACTGGGTGCGGTAAAGACGCCTCCGTTAATAGACAGAGGAACACCTTCTGCAATGCCGGAAACGGCCTCAACGGACCAAAGCACCCGCGCCCAGGCAGGCTCGGCCTTGAATGTCGTGGTTTTACCTGCGAGCAGGGTAGTTTCCATCGGACTGACGTTGAAATAACCAGCAGCGGGATTTACCTTGCCGAAAAAAGCTATATCGTGCGGGGCCAAGAGTCTTGTCCCCGTTAAAATGCTCTGAAAATTTAACCTCAGCACATCGCTCGCTATTTTACTTGTGCGAGACTCGAAAATCAGATTGGTTTTCAGATTTTCCACCACACCATCCTGAAGCGTGATAAACCCCGAAGTACCAAAGCTGGTAAGACGCGTCCTGAGCAAGTCACTTAACCTGCCCATCGCCGGTTTTACCAAACGCCCGAGAAACTCGCTCGCAGAGCCGGAAGAATCACGTGCAGGCGGAGGCTTTATGTCGCCAAAAATCGGTTGAAAGCCAACCCGCTCGGCAAACCCATAGGATTCGCACACCAGTTGTGTCAAGCCTTCGGGATCAAAGCTGTATGCCAACTCTGCTTCATAGTGAAAATCTGCTTGCACAGGCGCCAGGAAATCATCCAGGTCAAAGTCTTCAAAGACCAGTCTGTCTCGTATTTCGCCCCTGGCGTCATCGATATTACTAAACCTGACCATCAGGTTGCCACGCATGGACAACCTCACCTTCCACTGGTTATCTATATTGCTGATGGTCAACGCATCGGTCATGTCTATGTTGGCTTCAAAAAATTCAAAAGTCCCCGTCACAGTCCAATTTGCGCCAAGCGCAGGAATCGTTACCGTCTCGTCAACCCACTGGTGCGGCAGGGTAATATATCCCTTCTTGCAGACAACCGCCGGTAAGTCGCCATCACGCCGGAGCAACTCAAACTCAGCATCCTTGATCACACCGCCGAAGGCGCTTACGAACTGCGCGAGCAACAACCGTTCCGTATTGAACAGGACGGTTGCAGTATAGTCACCATCATTGGGTATTGCGTACTTGTAATCCGCGCCTGGAAAATGCCCCCCCGCTCCATCCTCCATATCGACAAACAGCACGACTGCACCCTCCACATCGGTGGGACCCCTTCCCCTGGCCTGGGTACGCAGGCTAAACGAGACGGGGCGATGCAACTCGACATTGCGCTTTGACAAATGGCCAATCGGAAACTGACGCTGTTCATCAAGCAGCGCCGAAAATTTCTGCCTGAAGAATTCGGTCAGCAAGCGCGTCTCGCCGGTGTAGCACGGCATTGAAAAATTTTCCGTTTCACTGAGATCCAGACGGATCGTGTCAGTTTCATCCACGTGGCCACCAGACGCCTCCAGGTCAATGTCCAGACTCAGATCCGCGTTTTGCACACCCCCTAGCACATCCAACTGGCGCACCTGCCACTGTTGACTCTTGAACATCAGCGCGTACGCATTGGCTTCGGCAATTGTAATCAGCAGGTGCGCCTTGTTACCAGCAAGGTTCACATCGAAAATCAATCTAGGCAACGTGAGACTACAATTGGACAAGGCAAAACGATAGTCAGGCCCGTTGCCGATGAATCCGGAAATGGGCGGTAAACGATTCGCTGTATTGAAGCGCCGAATGGACGTTTGCTTCAATAGCGCATTAATCTTTCCTCCATCAATGAAGAAAACCATGTCCCAGCCCAACAGGCGTGTTTCTTCACCTAACCATTTGACCAGTTCAGCGGTTGAATAATCCATGTTTCTCTCCGCATGTCCATTGTTGGCGCCAAACACTCGAACGACTGTTCAGAACACTCGCGCTTCATTTGATGTGCAGACGGATTTCGCTACAACTGGCAGTTTTGTCAGGTGCCATGCCTTTTACGTGGCTCATTTTTCCCCTGCCTAGGCCCGAACCACCGATGTAGAGGCCGCCCCTTTCGATGCGATCGTTGCCAGTTTCAAGGAAGGGGGCACCAGCCCTGCAGGCTGCCGTAGCTGCGACGTATTCCTTCAGGCTATGATCGGTCACCCTGCCGCGGACACCCTGAGCCATGCCCGTAGACCTGCAAGCGTTGTACCCCAGGCTGATCCACCTGATGCTGGATACGGTATTCGTGGTCGACAGGGACAACCAGATTGTGTTCGTCAGTGATGCCTGCAAGACACTGCTGGGCTACGAGGCCTGCGAACTGATCGGCACGCCGATCACCCGCTACATGCACCCTGACGACCTCGCGGCCACGCGCGCCTCGATCATGCGGGTGATGAACGGCCAGCCGCACTACGACTTTTGCAACCGTTACCTTCGCAAGGACGGCAGCGTGGTGCACATTCTGTGGGCGGCCTGCTGGTCTGATGAGGCCCAGGCGCGTATCGGCGTGGCGCGGGACGTTACCGCCCAGCGCAAGGCCGAAGACGAACTGCGCTTCCTCGCCCATCATGACCCGCTGACCCGGCTGGCCAACCGCGCCATGTTCAATGAACGGCTGGACACCGCCCTGGCCGCGGCCCGGCGTCACAACCGCAGGCTGGCCCTGCTGTTCCTCGATATCAATGACTTCAAGCAGATCAACGACAACCACGGCCATAGCGTGGGTGACCGGGTACTGTGCACGCTGGCCCGCCGCCTGGAACGCTGCGTTGGGGCGGCTGGCACGGTAGCGCGGATGGGCGGCGACGAATTCACCGTGCTGTTGCCCGATTGCCCATCGCCGGAGGCCATTGCCACGCACGTACAGCACATTCTCGCGGTCATGGCCGATCCGCTCGACGCCGAGTTTGCCGGCATCGATGCACCGTCCTGCAGTATTGGCGTAGCCCGCTTTCCCGAAGACGGCAACGATGCCGACATGTTACTGCGCCATGCTGACGGGCACATGTATCGAATCAAGCGCCAACGCGCTGCAACTGGCTGAAGGCAAGGGCACACCGCATGGCTGAACAACCGCAAGCAACTGCCGGGCAAACACCCGCCTCAGTCGGCCTGGGCCAGGCATTGCTGTTCTGGCTGAAGCTGGGCTTCGTCAGTTTCGGCGGCCCGGCCGGGCAGATTGCGATCATGCACCAGGAGCTGGTGGAGCGGCGCCGCTGGATCAGTGAGCGGCGTTTCC
This sequence comes from Pseudomonas sp. 2,4-D, assembly GCF_030418155.1. Taxonomy (NCBI): domain Bacteria; kingdom Pseudomonadati; phylum Pseudomonadota; class Gammaproteobacteria; order Pseudomonadales; family Pseudomonadaceae; genus Pseudomonas; species Pseudomonas sp. 2,4-D. Next base: position 37,823 of record NZ_JAUHUI010000018.1, on the reverse strand, counting down.
TGCATGCCCTCAACTACTGCATGTTGCTGCCCGGGCCCGAAGCCCAGCAACTGGCCACCTACATCGGCTGGCTGATGCACCGCACCTGGGGCGGAGTGATTGCCGGCGCTCTGTTCGTGCTCCCGTCGCTGTTCATCCTGATCGGCCTGTCATGGGTCTACCTGACCTGGAGCGAAGTTCCGGTGGTCGCCGGGATTTTCGAAGGGATCAAGCCGGCCGTGACCGCCATCGTCGTGCATGCCGCCCACCGCATTGGCACGCGAGCGCTGAAGAACGGCTGGCTATGGGCCATTGCCGCTGCCTCGTTCGTGGCCATTTTCGCGCTTGACGTCCCCTTCCCGCTGATCGTGCTGGCGGCCGCACTGCTGGGTTATGTCGGCGGCCGGCTACTGCCGGCACAGTTCGCGCCCGGAGGGGGCCACAACGCAGCCAGGGCCAGCCAGCGCCCGGCACTGATCGACGACGATACCCCGATACCCGCGCACGCCCGCTTCAGCTGGGGCCGCTTGGTGACCTTGCTGCTGACGGTTGCGGCGCTTTGGCTTCTGCCCATGAGCCTGCTGATGGCAACCTTTGGCTGGCACGGCACACTGACGCAAATGGGCTGGTTCTTCACCAAGGCGGCGCTGCTGACCTTCGGCGGTGCCTATGCGGTGCTGCCCTATGTCTATCAAGGGGCTGTCGGCCACTATGGCTGGCTGTCGCCCACACAGATGATCGATGGCCTGGCGCTGGGCGAGACCACGCCTGGGCCGCTGATCATGGTGGTGGCCTTCGTCGGTTTTGTCGGTGGCTACCTGCAGCCGATGTTCGGCGCCCACCAGGCGTTCCTCGCGGGCGCAGTGGCAGCGGGCCTGGTGACCTGGTTCACCTTCCTGCCCTCGTTCCTGTTCATCCTCGCCGGAGGCCCGCTGGTGGAGTCGACCCACAACGAACTGAAGTTCACCGCCCCACTGACCGGGATCACTGCGGCGGTGGTGGGGGTAATCCTCAACCTTGCGCTGTTCTTCGGCTACCACGTGCTGTGGCCGGCCGGGTTCGATGGCGCGTTCCACTGGTCCTCGGCTGTGATAGCGCTCGCGGCGGCTGTGGCGCTGTTCCGCTACAAGCGCGGGGTGATACACGTGTTGATCGGCTGCGCCGTTGCCGGGCTTGCCCTTCACCTTTTCCGCTGATGGAGCCGATCATGCGCAACCCTAAAGACGCCTTGCTCGACAGTTGGCACCATAACGCCCAGGCCTGGATCGACGCCGTACGCCACGGCGCCATCGAAAGCCGTCGCCAGGTCACTGACCAGGCCATCCTGCTGGCCATCCTCGGCCGCCAGCCCGAACGGGTGCTCGACCTGGGCTGCGGTGAAGGCTGGCTGCTGCGCGCGTTGGCCGACCGGGGTATCGAGGCCGTGGGCGTCGACGGCGACAGAACCCTGGTGGATGCAGCGCGGGCTGCGGGCGCGGGTGAGGTGCACCTGGCCAGCTATGCGCAGTTGGCTGAGGCGAAGGTGCATGTTGGCAAGGACTATGAACTGATCTGCGCCAACTTCGCGCTGTTGCACCAGGACATCATTGAACTGATGTCGGCCATGCGTGCTTTGCTGGTACCCGGCGGTGCGCTGGTGATCCAGACCCTGCACCCGTGGAGCGTGGCCGATGGGGATTATCAGGATGGCTGGCGAGAGGAGTCTTTTGCCGGGTTCGCCGGGAATTGGCAACCGATGCCTTGGTATTTCCGCACCCTGGCCAGCTGGCTGAATGCGCTGGACATGGCGGGGTTGCGACTGGTCAGTCTGCAGGAACCGCAGCATCCGCAGAGCGCGGTGCCGCAGTCGTTGTTGATGGTGGCTGAGCGTCACTGAATCGGGCCGTAACAATCCTGTGGAAGCAGGGTTCACCCCGCTCCCACAAGACAGGCCGGTGCAGGCGACTACAGCACCGGCTTGCGCGCCGCCCCGCTACGGGCCTTGGCCATGGCTGCCAGGCGCACCGCAACGTTGGCAGCGCCGTAACCAGCGTACCCCGCCTTGCGCTGGATGATCTCGAAGAAGAAACGCTCCTCGAACGGCTCGGTATAGACGTGGAACAGCTCGCCACCTTGAGCGTCGCGGTCATACAGCACGTTGTAGTACGCCAGCTCACTGAGGAACTCGTCGTCGAAATCGAAACGCGCCGCCAGGTCGTCGTAGTAGTTCAGCGGGATTTCCAGCAGCGGTACCCCTGCCAGCTTGGCCCGCGCCACTTCGCGGAATATATCGTCACAATCGAAGGCGATGTGATGCACGCCCGAACCACGGTAGCTTGAAAGCGCATGGGCAATGGCGGTGTTGCGGTTTTCCGAGATGTTCAGCGGCAGGCGCAAGGTGCCGCACTGGCTGCGCAGGGCGCGGCTCTTGACCAGGCCATACGGGTCGGGCAGCACCACTTCGTCGTCGGCGGCGAAGTCGAACAAGCTCTTGTAGAACAGCACCCAGCTGTCCAGCGACTCGGCCGGCAGGGCCAGGGCCATGTGGTCGATGCGGCGCAGGCCGCCGGTAGCGGTTGTGTTGTTGTCCAGGCTGAAGTCGGTGTCGTACAGGGTGTGGCCGGCAGTGCCCTGCTCCACCAGGTACAGCAGGCTGCCATCGGGCGCTCGCACCGCCGGCACTTCGCATTCGTTGGGGCCGACCAGGCCGCGGAACGGCTGGCCACGGAAGGCGGTGGCCCGCTTCAGGGCCGCTTGCTGGTCCTTGACCCGCAGCGCAGTGGCGCACAGCGACGGGCCATGGGCCTCGAAGAAGTTGTGGCCGAAGGAATACGGTTCAGCGTTCAGCACAATGTTGATATCACCCTGGCGCAGCAGTTGCACTTCTTTGCTGCGGTGCTTGCCGGCTTCGGCAAAGCCCAGGCGCTTCAGCCAGTTGCCCAGGCGCGCGCCGACGGCTTCGTCGACCGCAAACTCCAGGAACTCCACGCCGTCGTAAGCACTGGCCGGCGGCGGGGTGAACAGTACGCCAGGTTCGATCGGCGTGTTTTCCTGCTCCAGGCGCAAGCGGGTCTGCTCTTCGAGGTACAGCAGCGAACGCAAGCCGTCGGCGGCATTCTGCCGGGTCGGTGCGGCGCGGAAGCCGTCGTTGAAGATTTCCAGCGACAGCGGGCCACGGTAACCCGTGGCGAGGATCGGCGCCAGGAAACCGGCCATGTCCATTTCGCCCTGCCCCGGGAAGCAGCGAAAGTGGCGGCTCCACTCCAGCACATCCATGGCCAGAATCGGCGCATCGGCCATTTGCACGAAGAAGATCTTGTCGCCGGGGATGTCGCGGATCGCGCTGGGGTCACCTTTGAGCGACAAGGTGTGGAAGCTGTCGAGGATCACCCCGAGTGCCGGGTGGTCGGCCTGGCGCACCAGGTTCCACACTTGCTGGTAAGTGTTGACGTGGCGGCCCCAGGCCAGCGCTTCGTAACCAATGCGCAGGCCACGCTTGCCGGCATGTTCGCCCAGCAGGCGCAGGTCGTCGACCAACAGTTGCTCGTCACCCAGGGCATCGGCCTGGACGTTGCTGCACACCAGCACCAGGTCGGTACCCAGTTCCTGCATCAGGTCGAACTTGCGTTCGGCGCGGTCGAGGTTTTTCTGCAGGCGGTCACGGCGGCAGCCTTCAAAGTCGCGGAAAGGCTGGAACAAGGTGATGGCAATGCCCAGGTCGGCGCACATCTGGCGCACCTGGCGCGGGCTGCCAGCGTAATAGAGCAGATCGTTCTCGAAGATCTCGACGCCGTCAAAACCGGCGGCGGCGATGGCTTCGAGCTTTTCCGGCAGAGTGCCGCTCAAGGACACGGTAGCGATCGAACGCTGCATGGCGGGAGTTCCTTGTTGTTGGAGGAATACGGTGCCATTCGGGCAAACAAGCCCTGTCACAGTTTATGGCACGATCGATTATTCGCAGGTAAAGTCGTCGCTTCAATCTCTTTGTACGGAATGGTTAGTTTTGCGTTCGATTATCGCACAAAACCCGTTTTAGCGAATTGCTAGACCGCGGGCCCGTGGTCAACATGGACCACAGACGCAGGCACACCGACCGTTGCCTCCTGCCTTGGCATAACCTCTGGCGGAACCTGCGCAAACAACAATAACAACGGAGACAACGATGGCTCACTCCAGCTCGCAAGCAAAGAAAGCGACCGCCAGTGGATGGATAGGCTCGGCACTCGAGTACTACGACTTCTTCATCTACGCCCAGGCCGCTGCGCTGATTTTCCCGCAGATTTTCTTCCCTAACACCGACCCGAAAATGGCCATCATTGCCTCGTTGGCCACCTATGGCGTGGGCTACCTGGCACGCCCGATCGGCGCCTTCGTACTGGGCCACTGGGGTGACACCCGCGGTCGCAAGAACGTCCTGCTGCTGTGCATGTTCCTGATGGGCCTGTCGACCATGGCTGTCGGCCTGCTACCGACCTACCACGACATCGGCTACCTCGCACCGGCCTTGCTGGTGGTGTTGCGCCTGATCCAGGGCTTTGCCGTGGCCGGGGAAATTTCCGGTGCCAGTTCCATGATCATGGAGCACGCGCCGTTCGGCCGAAGAGGCTACTACGCCAGTTTCACCCTGCAAGGTGTGCAAGCGGGCCAGGTTCTGGCGGCGGCGGTATTCCTGCCACTGGCTTACTTCATGCCTAGCGAAGCCTTTACCGAATGGGGCTGGCGCATTCCCTTCCTGATGAGCGCCATCGTGCTGATTGCCGGTTTCATCATCCGTAAGGAAGTTCACGAAACCCCGGCGTTCGTCAAGGAAGAGAAACAGGACAAGGTTGCCAAGTCGCCCATCAGCGAAGCCTTCCGCCACAGCTGGAAGCACATGGTGCTGGTGATGTTCATGGCCCTGATGAACGTGATCCCGGTCGTGGCCACCATCTTCGGTGCGGCCTACGCGGTGCAGCCGGCGTATGGCATCGGCTTCGACAAGAGCGTGTACCTGTGGATTCCGGTGGTCGGTAACATCGTCGCGGTGCTGGTGATCCCGTTCGTGGGCAACCTGTCGGACAAGATCGGCCGTCGCCCGACCATGATCGCTGGCTGCCTGGGCTCTGGCCTGCTGGCCTTCGTCTACCTGTATGCGATCAGCATCCAGAACGTGCCAATGGCATTCGCCGCCTCGATCGTCATGTGGGGCATGGTCTACCAGGGTTACAACGCGGTGTTCCCAAGCTTCTACCCAGAGCTGTTCCACACCCGCTACCGCGTTACGGCCATGGCCATCGCGCAGAACATCGGCACCATGCTGACCGCCATGCTGCCCGCGCTGTTCGCAATGGTTGCCCCACCCGGCTCGGACAACATTCCGCTGGTAGTCGGTGGGCTGGCCTTCTTCATCACCGGCGTGTGCGCCCTGGCGGCCTACATTGCCCCGGAAACCCACCGCCTGGCGATGGACGACCTGGGCAACCCGGACGCCAAGCCGATGGAAAAGGCAGCCTATGAAGCCAGCCGTAAAGGTAGCTTTCAGGCGGTGAGCCACTGATAGATTGCAGGGGCTGCTTTGCAGCCCCTTCGCGGGCAAGCCCGCTCACACAGGCACCGTACAGGCTTCAGCCCTGATGCGATGCTGTGAGAGCGGGCTTGCCCGCGAAGGCTTCAGCCTTTGATCACGTCCTGCAGACGTGCCCACAGCCGCTGCACATCCCCCCGCTCGGTCGGCAGCGCACCGATCGAAACCCGCACCATCCACCGCCCGTCCAGTGTAGCCGGCGTCACATAAGCATCGCCGGATGCATTCAGCCGCTCGGCCCAGCCCTTGGTATGCGCATCCAGCGCATCCCCTTCAAGCCCGGCCGGTCGATGGCGAATGCACAAGGTTTGCAGCTGTACTGGCGCCAGCACTTCCCACTCCGCCGCCGCCTCGACCTGCCCCGCCAGCCATTGGGCATTGTCCAGGTCACGCCGCAGTCGCGCCTGCAATGCGTCGACACCCTCGCTGCGCAACATGAACCACAGCTTCAACGCACGGAACCGACGGCCCAGCGGAATCCCCCAGTCGCGCAGGTTCTTCACCTCGCCATCCACCGCCGACTGCAGGTAGCTGGGATTGGTGCTCATTACCCGGATCAGGTGCTGCGGATCGCGCACGTAGTAGATTGAGCAATCGAACGCCACACCCAGCCATTTGTGCGCGTTGACCACCACCGAATCGGCCAGCTCTATGCCGTCCCACATCCAGCGGCACTCGGGCAGGATCATCGCCGACCCGGCCATGGCCGAGTCAACGTGCAACCACAGCCCATTGGCCTGGGCGATTTCACCGACCGGGCGCAGCGGGTCGAGGGCAGTGGTCGTCGTGGTGCCGGTGGTGGCAACCACGGCGCACGGCTGGTTTCCGGCAGCCAGGTCCTGTTCGATCGCCGCCTGCAGTGCCTCTGGGCGCAGGGCGTAGCGTTCGTCGGTGGGAATCAGGCGGATATTGTCGCGGCCAAAACCTGCCAGCAGTGCAGCCTTGTCCACCGAGCTGTGGGCGTGGGCGCTGACATACACGATCAAAGGCTTGGGCTCGGCCTGCAGGCCACCACGTACCAAGGCGTAGTCAGTGGCGCGTTCACGGGCGCTGATCAGCGCCACCAGGGTGCTGGTCGAGGCGGTGTCCTGGATCACGCCACTCCACTGGCCAGACAGGCCAAGCAACTGGCGCAGCCAGTCGAGGGTGGTTTCTTCCAGTTCGCTCAGGGCCGGGCTGGATTGCCATGACAGGCCCAGCACCCCAAGACCGGTGCTGAGGAAGTCCCCCAGCACCGAGGACAGGGTGCCATTGGAAGGGAAATAGCCATAGAAGTCCGGGTGCTGCCAATGGGACAGGCCGGGCATGACCCACTGGTTGACATCATCGAGGATAGCCTCGAAGGGTTCGCCTTGGCGGGGCGCGGTTTGCGGCAAGGCAGCCTTGAGGTAGCCAGGTTCGACCTGGGCCATGACCGGGCGTTCGCCGACGGTCTGACGGTAGTCGGCAATCAGGTCGATCAGTTGGTGGCCGTACTGGCGGAATTGTTCGGGGGTCACGCTAGCTCTCCTGGGAGTTATCCATTGCCTGTGCAGGCCCTTTCGCGGGTAAACCCGCTCCTACAGCCGCGAAGAAGCCGCACAATCAACACAATGCCCCAGTCTAGGCACCTATCCCCAGCCGAATAACCCCGCATCACGCATAGCTGCTATGGCAAACCCGCATGCCCACCCTGCACCCCGAACTGCGACTGGCGCCACAGCTCGAACACCCGGTTGCGCAACCAGCGGTGCTCGGCCGAAGCCTGCAGGCGCTGGTGCCACACCACCCAATAGCGCTGGCTGTGGTCGATGAAGCCCAGTGGTCGCCAGGCCAGGTCATGCAAACGGCTCAGCTGTCGGGCAATGTGCTCGGGGACCGTGGCCACGGCCTGACTGTTGGCAATCACTTGTACCGTGGCGCAGAAGAACGGCACTTCGAGGCTGACCCGCCGCTGCAGGCCTTGTGCACGCAAGTGCCGATCGATGAAGCTGTCCTTGTCGCCACCGCCCGAAATGCGCACATGCTTGTACGCCAGGTAGTCGGCCTGGCTGAGCGCGGCCTGCGCGGCCAGCGGGTGATCCTGGCGCATCAGGCATACCGCGCGGTCCTCACCCAACAGCCGTCCATGCAGGTTGGGCGGCGACTCGTCGAACAAGGTAGTCGCCAGATCGATTTCTCCGCTGGCCAGCAAGGCGTACTGGCCGGCCTGCCAGGTGCGGTACTCCAGCGATACACCTGGCGCTTCGCGCTCCAGCGCCGCCACCAGCAGCGGCAGCATGTGCTCGGCCACATAGTCCGAAGCGGCCAGGCAGAACCGCCGCTCGCAACGCGCCGGGTCGAAGATGGCGGGCTGGCGCAGCGCGTGCAGTTCTTCGAGCACCTGGCGCAAAGGCTCGACCAGGGCTTCGGCGTGTTCGCTAAGCACGTAACCACGCCCTTGGCGCACCAGCAACGGATCATCGAAGGCTTCACGCAGGTGGGCCAACTGGCGGCTCAGGGCCGATTGGCTGACGCCCAGGCGCTCGGCCGCGTGGCTGAGGTTTTTAAGCTGCAACAGGTGGTCGAGGGTGCGCAGGTGGGCGAGGCTGAGGGAGGCGAAGGTGGGGTTCATGCAGGCTCCCTGCGGTGGAATTCAAAAGCCTATTCGCGGGCAAGCCCGCTCCCACAGGGTTCTCACATCGTTCAGCATCGTGAAAAACCTGCGGGAGCGGGCTTGCCCGCGAACAGGCCGCAACGCGGCCCCGACGATTACTCGGTCAGGCCAACATAGACGTTCTGCACGTCATCGTGCTCGTCGATCGCCTCGAGAAACGCTTCGACCTCGGCCAACGCTTCGGCACTCAGGCTGGCCGCGCTTACCGGGTTTTTAGGGGTGTAGCCGATTTTCGCCGCGGTTACGGTGAAACCATGCTCCGGCAGGGCCTTCTGCACCGCGTCCAGGTCGGTGGTGTCGGTAATGAACAGGGTCGAGCCCTCTTCTTCACCTTCCTCGAAGTCCTGGGCACCGGCTTCGATCGCGGCCATTTCCGGATCAGCGTCAGCGCTCGCAGGCGTGGCTTCGATCAGGCCTACATGGTTGAAGTCCCACGCTACCGAACCGCTGGCACCCAGCTGGCCCTTGCGGAACAGCACGCGGATCTGCGCGACGGTGCGGTTGATGTTGTCGGTCAGGCACTCGACGATCAGCGGCACCTGGTGCGGAGCGAAACCTTCATAGCTCACCGCATGGTATTGCACGGCATCACCGTCCAGGCCTGCGCCCTTGCGGATTGCCCGATCCAGGGTCTCGCGGGTCATCGAAGCCTTCTTGGCTTGCACGATGGCCAGGCGCAGGCGCGGGTTCATGTCGGGATCGGCACCCGACTTGGCAGCGATCTGGATTTCCTTGGACAGCTTGCCCATGATCTTGCCTTTGGCATTGGCCGCTGTTTCTCTATGTTTGGCTTTCCACTGTGCGCCCATGTCGACTCTCTTGTTTCAGCGGCCGGTTCAGGAAGCGACCGGCCAAAAGTGGGTGCATTTTATACGCCCTCGAGCATGGGATCGACAAGAAATCTCATCAGCCTTTATCGGCTTTGCCCGCCGCCGCGGCAAACCGCGCCAACCGCACATCCAGCCTTCGTGGGCGCACACCACGATCTTCGGCCTGCTCCTTGCGGCGAATGGCATTGCGCACCACCAGCGAGCCCAGGTAGCGGATCGGCTCGGGCGGGAACAGCCCCAGCGGGCCTTTGACCAGCGGCGACCGGGTCCACGGGTTGTCCAGCCCCAGCGCCAGCGACGAAAGAATCTGCCCGCCCATGTGGCACGGGCCAACACCGCTGCCGGAGTAACCAAAGCCATAGAACACGTTGCCCTGCCCGTCCAACCGCCCAAAGAACGGCAGGCCGGTCACCGAGCGATCGGACGGCCCGTTCCAGCTGGCCGCCAGTGGCACCTCGGCCAAGGCCGGGAAAAAGCCGCCAAGGCTTTCGCGCAGCAAACGCCGATACGGCGACGGCTGGTCGAACACCGGCAACATGCGCCCGCCATAGGCAAACGTGTTGCCGCCCTTGCCGAGCATCAGCCGGCCATCGGAGGTGTTGTGGTAGTAGTGCACGAAAATACGCGAGTCGAGCACGCTGATGCCGCTGTCCAGGCCGATCTGGCGCAGTAGCTCGGGGCACGGTTCGGTAATGACCATGTCGCTGGAAACGATCGCCACACTGCGCTCGAACTGCGGGAAGACGCGCGCCATCCAGGCATTGAGGCCCAGCACTACACGGTCGGCGCGCAGCGTGCCGTGGGCCGTGCGTACCTGCACCGGGGCGCCGTGTTCCAGGCCGGTCATGGCGGTGCCTTCGTAGAGGCGCACGCCGCGCTGCAAGGCCACGCGGCGCAGGCCGCGCACCAGTTTGCCAGGCTGCACGGTGGCGGCGGCCGGCGAGAACCAGCCCTCCAGGTGCCGTGCCGAACCGGCCAGGCGCTGCACCTGCTCCAGCGGCAAGCGGCGGAACGAGTTGATGCCCTTGTGCTCCAACGCGGCGATCACCGCGTCGGTGGCACCGACCTGCGCTGCGTTGGTGGCCGTGTACAGCGTGCCGTCCAGGCGGAAGTCGCAGTCGATGCCATTGGCCGCGCAGAACACACCGATGTCTGCGATGCTGCGCTCCGACTCGCGCACCAGCCGCACCGCCTCCGCCGCCCCGAACAGGCGTTCGAGGGTGAAGTACTTGGCCGACCAGGACAACGCACACCCCCCATTGCGGCCGCTGGCACCGGCACCACAGATGTCGGCCTCGATCAGCACCACATCCAGGGCCGGTACCGCTTCCTTGAGCATCAGTGCCGTCCACAGGCCGGTGTAGCCGCCGCCGACAATGCACACATCGCAACGGGTATCGCCTTGCAGCGGCGGGCATACCGCCTCCTGCGCCGAATCCAGGGCCTGTTGCAGCCAGAAGGGTCTCATTCGCTCGCTTTCCTTTAAGTACGCAGTGGCTTGATTGCCATGCTGGTGTTCGGTGCCACGTCGGTGCCTTGCGCGCTGCTGGCCGGGCGGCTGTTCCAGTGCGGCAGCAACACCAGCGCCGAGAACAGCGCACAGCCTGCGAACACGATGAACACCGTGACGCCGTCGGAGTAACCCGGCAGCAGCCCACCCAGCACCGCGCCCACCGAGCCACAGCCATTGACAAAACCTGCTGCGGTGGCGCCGGCCTTGGCGGTGCCGAAGTCGATGGCTGCAGCGCCGCTGATCATCGAGTCCGGCCCGTACAGGGTCAGGCCCATGACGAACAGCAGGGCCACCACCAGCAGCACGCTGCCGGTGTGCATGGCCGCCATGAACAACGCCAGTGTCACGGTCAGCAGCACCAGGCTGATCACGCAGGCCGGCATGCGTCGGGCGCCAAACAGTTTGTCCGAGGCCAGGCCGATCATGATCGGGCCAAGCAGCCCGGCCAGTTCGAAAGCAGTCGGGATGATTGCCGCGCCCACTTTGCCCACCGAGGGCATCTGCTCGAAGACGATCACAGGGCCCCACAGCAAGATGGCGTAGCGCGCCGGCTTCAGCAGGAAGTACGCCAGGCCCAGGGTCAACACCGTGCGGTTGCGCAGGATCTCCCGCAGGGGTGCCCATACGCTGCACAGGCTGCCGGCCGGGGCCATGCTTTGCGGCTCGGGCTCAACCGCTGGCAAGCCGACGTCCTCGGGTTTGTTGCGCTGCAGGAAGAAGAACAGCACCGCCACCAGCGCCACCACTGCCGCGCTTGAGAAGAACGCCGCATGCCAGGTGCCCACCAGGGTGTAGGCCCACCAGCCCGCGAACGGCGAGGCCACCAGGCCGCCGAAGGCATAGCAGGAACTCCACAGGCCCAGCACCCGCCCGCGCTGCGAAGCCGGGAAGAAGCTGCCGATGTTCTTGCACAAGCCGGCCCAGCCGGTGGATTGCGCCAGGCCCTGTACCAGCATGCAGGTAGCAAAGATCGGGAAGGTTGCGTAACTGCCCATCACGACTGCCGCCGCCGCAGAAATCAACAACCCGCCCAGCACCACCACGCGCGGGCCGAAGCGGTCGGCAAGCATGCCCCAGGTGAATTGGCCCACGGCATAGGCGGCCAGGTAGATGGCATCAAGGTTGGCCATGGCGGCCTTGTCGAGCATGAAACCTGGGTCTTCGGCGATGCCCAGCTTGGCCACCGAGAAGGCTTTGCGGGTGAAGTAGAAGGCGGCGTAAGCCAGCCAGGTGATGGCGAAAATCTGGATGCGCCAGCGTTTGAACGCGGCTAGGGATTGGTTCATGTAAGTCTGACCTCTTGCTCAAGTGTGCCGGCAGAATGTGAAGAAACGCCTGTCTTGTTCTTGTGTTACGCACAGCGATGACGAGGCTGTCATCGGGTCAGGTGGCGCCGTGTGAGCGCCATGGCCCTGGCGGCATTCGTGGTGCCAGCGTCGGGCTGAAATCTATGGAAACAGTTGCTGTAAGATAAATAAAATCGATTTATCGTATTACACACATAAGCCCAGCTTGTTACTGAGGTTGTCATGTCGGTTTCCCACGCTCAACTCAAGGCTTTCCACGCGGTGGCCGTGCACGGCAGCTTTACCCGCGCCGCCGAAAAGCTGTTTCTTACCCAGCCTGCGGTGTCCGACCAGGTGCGCAAACTGGAGGAGCGCTTCGGTGTATTACTGTTCCACCGCAACAAACGCTCGGTGCAGCTCACCGACCTTGGCGAGCGGCTGCTGGGCATCAGCCAGCGCCTGTTCGCCTGCGAGGCCGAAGCCCAGGAGCTGTTGCACGACTCGCGTGCGCTGCACACCGGCAGCCTGGTGCTGGCAGTGGATGCGCCGGTGCACGTGCTGCCGCAGATCGCCCGCTTCTGCCAGCGTTATCCGGGTATCCAGGTGAAGATCGAAACGGGCAATACCGACGAATCGCTGGCGCGGCTGTTCAGCTATCAGGCCGACCTGGCCCTGCTGGGGCGGGACGTCGACGATGAGCGCCTGCATTGCCTGCCGCTGCGTCGTGACCCGATGGTGGCGTTCGTTTCCCACCACCACCCATGGGCCAGCCGTGGCTCGATCAGCCTGGCCGACCTCGATGACATGCCGCTGGTGCTGCGCGAGCCCGGTTCGGTGACGCGGCAGACACTGGAGGAAGAGATGCAACGTGCCGGGCTGCGGATACGCGCAGCGATCCAGGTGGAAGGCCGGGAAGCGGCGCGTGAAGCGGTGGTGGTAGGGATTGGTGTGGGCGTGGTGTCGGCGGCGGAGTTCGGTGCCGATGCGCGGGTGTGTGCGTTGCCGATTGTCGATTGCCAGCGGCATTTGACCGAGACCCTGGTGTGCCTGAGCGAGCAGCGTACGCGCCGGGTGGTGGCGACTTTCCTGCAGATGGTCGAGGAAGGGGTGTAGGCCAGATCAGGCAACCCAACTATGCTGGGATAACCCCAATCCCCGGGCCCCCACCCCATGCTCTACCGCCTTGCCGCCGACACCCTGGTGCTGCTGCACCTGGCCTTCATCCTGCTGGTGCTGTTCGGCGGCCTGCTGGTGCTGCGCTGGCGCCCTGCCCTGTTGCTGCACCTGCCGGTCCTGGCCTGGGGCCTGGCGGTGGAGTGTCTGCACCTTGGCTGCCCGCTCACCACCTGGGAAAACCGCATGCGCAATGCCGCCGGTGACGCAGGTTACCAGGGCAGCTTCGTCGAGCACTACGTCTGGCCAATGATCTACCCCGCCGGCCTGACCCCGCAGATCCAGCTGCTGCTGGGCACCCTCGTGCTAGTGCTGAACCTTGGCATCTACAGCTACGTGGCCTGGCGCTGGCGCCGCCCTAGCGGGTAGCGATCACGAACAACCGCGGGAAGGGCAACAGGACCTTGCCATCAGAGGCCGGCGGATAGTCGCGCTGCATGGCCTGCAGGTACATCTGCAGGAAGTCGGCCTGCTCCTGCTCATCAAGCCTGGCCAGATAAGGCCGCAACGCCGAGCCCTTGAACCATTCCACTACCGCTTCGGCGCCCCCCACCAACGGGTGATGATAGGTGGTGCGCCACACGTCCACCCGCGCGCACAGCGGGCTGAGCAAGTCGTAGTAGAACGCCGCGTTGTGCCGTGGCGGCAGCTGCAAGTCGGCGAATTTCGCCGCCCAGGGGCCTTGGCTTGCGATCTCGCGCAACTGCCGGTGGGCCGGCTCGTCGAGGTTGTCCGGGGTCTGCACGGCCAGGCTGGCGCCTTCGCTGAGCTGGCGCACCAGGTGCGGATACAGCAAGGCGTGGTCAGGCACCCATTGCAGCGAGGCATTGGCCAGGATCAGGTCCTGCGGCTCGGGGGCAGTCCAGCCGGCAATGTCGGCAATCACCGTGCGCACACGCGGAATGCACAGCCGCTTGCGCTCACGGGCCTTGTCGATCATGTCCGGGTCGCTGTCCAGCGCCGTCACCTGGGCATCGGGGTAACGTTGCAGCAGCACTTCGGTCGAATTACCGGGGCCGCACCCCAGGTCGGTGGCGTGGCGCACCGGCCGTGGCGGGATGGCGGCAATCAGGTCGCGTACGGCGCGTGTGCGTTCGTCTTCGAACAGGGAATACTGGTTGGCGGACCAGGCCATGTGCGGCTCCTTTGGGCGGGCAATGTGCCTAGCATATGCCATCTGTCGCCCGGCGGGACGGTTGCGAACGGATTACCCCGGAACTGATCACCTGTGCTTGAAGTCAGTCCTTGCATGCACACGCCTGTGAAGACCTACATCGCCCTCGCCATCCTGGCCCTGATCGCTGCGGCCGCCCTGCTCGGCTCACCGTGGATGAACCAGCGTTTCCACATGCCCGCAGAAAAAGCCCAGGCCCAACAACGCGAAACGGCCGGGTCCCCAAGGGAGCCGGCCGTTTCCAGACGCGAGTGACGCTTAGTGCTGCTTGCTACCAGAGCGGATCTGGTGCACCACACCCATCACCACCACGACCGCCGCAGCGATACCGGTGGAAATGACCAGGATCTGGTAGTCAGGCATGAAGGCCATGGTGACCAGAGCAGCCACGATGAACGCGATCACCAGGTAGGTCAGCCACGGGAACAGCCACATCTTCAGGCGTACTTCCTTGCCCTCGGCAATCAGCTTGCGGCGCATGCGCAGCTGCGAGAAGGCGATGACCAGGTACACCAGCAGGGCGATCATGCCGGTGGTGTTCATCAGGGTGTCCAGCACGTCTTTCGGGCGCAGGGTCTCGCTGAAGTTGATCAATGCACACACCACGGCCACGGCGCACGAACCCATGATCGCGTACACCGGTACACCGGTACCGGCGCGGGTGATCTTGAAGAACGACGGCGCGTCGCCACGCTGGGCCAGGGAGAACAGCATGCGCGATGCGGTGTAGTGGCCAGAGATCAGGCAGCTGCTCACGGAAGTCAGCACCACGAAGTTCATCAACAGCTCGGCATACGGCACGCCCAGCAGCTCCAGGGTACGGCGATAAGCGCCATAGCCAGAAACACCCAGGTGCGGGTCGTTCCACGGTACCAGGCAGACGATCAGGAAGATCGAGCCGACGTAGAACAGGCACACACGCCAGACCACCGAGTTGGTCGCCTTGACGATCTGCGCAGCCGGGTCCTTGGCTTCGGAGGCCGCGATGGTAACGATTTCGGCGCCGAGGAAGGCGAACATCACCCCGAGCAAGGCACCGATTACAGTGGTGATGCCATTGGGCATGAAGCCTTCGGCGGTGAGGTGGCTGATGCCACGCACTTCACCGAACTGCCAGATGTTCATCACGGCAGCCGTACACACGATCAGGAAGCAGACGATCGCAATCACCTTGATCAAGGCGAACCAGAACTCGAACTCACCGTAGTGCTTGACGTTGAAGAAGTTGACGGTGATCAGCAACAAGGTCGTGGCCAGCACGAATACGTTGACGCTGACGTCGGGGAAGAAGCCATGCAGGATCTTGCCCGCCACATAGGCTTCCCAGGCCATGAGGATGACCCAGTACCACCAGTACAGCCAGCCGATGGTAAAACCGGCCCAACGGCCAATGGCGCGGTCGGCGTAGGTCGAGAACGAGCCGGTGTCAGGCGAGGAAGTCGCCATTTCACCCAGCATGCGCATGATCAGCACCACCAGGATGCCGCCTGCCAGGTAGGCCAGGACAGCGGCTGGGCCGGCGCTGTGGATCACGCTGCCGGAACCGACGAACAAGGCGCCGCCGATAACCCCGGCGATCGACATCATCGTCAGGTGGCGCGACTTCAGCGAGGCACTGAGCTTGCTCTCGTGCCCGCTTTTCGCGGTGGTGGTTGTGGATGTTGCGTCCATCAGTTGTGTACCCCGTGCTTCTTCTTATCCAAGGAAAACTGTGAAATCCCGATGGCTGGCGATTTCACCTGTACATCAGTGCTAATGCGGGCAGGATGGTGTGAATTACACACGCAGGCCTTCCATGGCGGCCTGCTGACGCGCCCCAGGGCGACTGCCTGAGGCGAACTGAACATGCTTTATGTGGCGATATCCGACACCTAATGTAAAAATGTCCGACGCAGAGAGCCATGCACAGTGGCATGAATCTCGCACTGCACTGTATAGGTCGCCCATGCAGTACACCCTGCAGACGCCAGGCGATACGCACCCTGAAGGCCCCGAATGTTCGAATTACATCCAGACTCCTCTACCCCGCTGGTCAACCAGATCATCGATGGGCTGCGCGAGCTGATCGACAACCAAACCCTCAAGCCAGGCGCCAAGGTCCCGTCGATCCGCGCCTTTGCCGCCAGCTATTCGGTGAGTACCTTCACCGTGGTCGAGGCCTACGACCGCCTGGTCGCCCAAGGGCTGCTGGTGAGCCGTGGCAATGCGGGGTTCTTCGTCAACCGTGCGGCGGGCGAACTGCTGGAGCAGCACAACACCGAGGCCGACACCAGTCGACCAACGTTCAACTCCGAGTGGTACCTGCAGCAGATTTTCGAAATCCGCCAGTTGCCGTACAAACCAGGGTGCGGCTGGCTGCCCAACGACTGGATGTACGAAGACGGCCTGCGCCGCGGCCTGCGCCAGGTGGCGGGTAGCCCGCTGGAGTTGTCGGGGTACGGCGACCCCATGGGCCTGATGGAGCTGCGTGCGCTGACCGCACAGAACCTGCAACAAGAGCTGTCGATCGTCGCCAACCCGGCACAGCTGATGCTCACCCACGGCGCCAGCCAGGCCCTGGACCTGGCCGCACGCACACTGGTGCGCCCGGGCGATGTGGTGCTGGTGGACGACCCCGGCTACCCGAACCTCATGAGCATCCTGCGCACCCAAGGCGCAACCCTGGTAGGCGTGCCACGTACACCGGCCGGCTACGACCTGAACCAGCTGGAGCAATTGCTCACCCACCATCGCCCGACGGCGTTCTTCACCCAGCCGCACCTGCACAGCCCGACGTGCTCGCGCACCCCGCTGCCGCAGTTGCACCGCCTGCTGCAGCTTGCCAGCCAGCATGGCTTCCGCCTGGTGGAGAACAACCTGTACGCCGACATGGTCGCCGAGCCGCAGCCATGCCTGGCCAGCCTCGACCATCTGCAGCAGGTGGTGTACGTGGGCAGCTATTCCAAGAGCATTTCGCCCAACGTGCGGGTCGGCTACATGCTGGCCAACCCCGAGCTGATGCAAAAACTGCTGCACCTGAAGATGCGCTCAGGCCTGACCACCTCGCAGGTGATGGAGCGCGTGGTGTATGCGGCGATCATCGACGGGCGCTGGCGCAAGCACCTCAAGCGCCTGCGCCAGCGCCTGGCCGAGGCGCATCAGGAAGTTGGCCGGCATCTGCATCGATTGGGCTTCGAACTGTTCACCGAATCGGATGAAGGCATGTACATCTGGACCCGCCACCCGGCGATTCCCGACAGTGCCGCGTTGCTGGACGATGCGCTGGAGAAAGGCATCATGCTCGGCCCTGGGCAGTTGTTCATGGTCGACGCCAAGGCGACCGGGTGGATGCGGTTCAACGTGGCGTTCAGTACGGATCCGGCGATGTGGGAGTTGTTGGAGAAGGTGTTGGTGAAGCACGTGCGGCGGGGTGGGATGTAGGGGGTGTCGACCCCGATCGATGGAGGGCAAAAACTCGAAAGCCGCAAAGCGCCCATGGGAATGGGTTCACACGCGAAAAGGCCGGCAGCCAAACCACCGATGCCGGCCTCTGGCACTTATCGCCAGTCCGCCTGTTCAGCAAAGAACGCCTGCGCATTCACCTCCAGGCTCTCCAGGTGATAGCCCCCCTCCTGGACAATCAGGCAAGGCAAGCGCAACGCCCGAATTCGCTCACCCAACGCAGCGAACCCTTCAGTGGTCACAGCCACCTTGCTCTGCGGGTCCAGTTCGTAGATATCGAACCCCAGCGACAGCACCAGTACCTCGGCACCAAAGTCCGTCACTGCAGCCAGCGCAACCTCCAGCTGCCCCATGAAGTCCGCCTCGCTCGCCCCATGCGCCATCGGCAGGTTGAGGTTGTACCCCTCCCCCTCACCCCGGCCACGCTCGTCCGCGAACCCGGCCACACCCGGGTAGAAGTTGGTCGGGTCGCCATGGGTCGACACATACAGCACATCACGGCGATCGTAGAAGATCTCCTGAATCCCTTGTCCATGGTGCATGTCGGTATCGAGGATCGCTACACGGTTGTAGCGGCTGCGCAGGGCCTGGGCGGCCACGGCGGCGTTGTTGATGTAGCAGAAGCCGCCAGCGGCATCGAACCGCGCATGGTGCCCCGGTGGTCGGCACAACGCATAGGCGGCGGGCTCCCCGTCGAGGATGGCCTTGGCCGCTGCAACCGCGCTTTGCGCCGACCAATAGGCCGAGTGCCAGGTGTGTTCGCCCACCGGGCAGCTACCGTCTGCCAGGTAGCGGCCGGCCTGGGCGAGGATGCCGCGCAGAGCGTTGGGCTCACGCACGAAAATGTTGGACATGACCTCGTCACCCCAGTCTTCGGGCACTTCTTTCCAACGTGCATGGGCCTCTTCGAGAAAGGCCAGGTAGGCCTCACCATGCACGGCCTTTAGCGGTTCAAGGCCGGCATCGTCGGGCTGGCGGATGTCGAAACCCAGGTCTTTGGCCGCCTTCAGCAGGCGCTGGGCGCGCTCGGGGACTTCCTGCGGGGTGCGCATGGCGCCGCGCGAGTAGTAACTGCGTGGGTGGTGCAGCAGTTGTTCGGGGTGGAAGTAGCAACGCATCAGCCTTCTCCTTGTTCGACACGGCCCGCACGGGCCAACACGGCGTTCAGCAGCACATCGGCACCCTGCCGGGCATCGTCGGGTAATACGTCTTCGGCTTCGTTGTGGCTCAGGCCGCCGACGCAGGGGATGAACACCATGGCCGTCGGGCAGTATCGGGCCAGCAGGATGGCATCGTGACCGGCACCGCTGACGATTGATTGCTGGGCGTAGCCCAGTTCGTCCACCGCCTGCTGCACGGCAGCCACACATGCAGGGTCGAACGGCGTGGCCGGGCTGACCCAGTGGCGTTCGATGCGTACCTGCAGGCCGCGCTGGCTGGCAATGATTTGCAGCTTCAGGCTCAGGTCGCGCTCCATGGCTTCGATGGCTTCATCGCAGTGGTGGCGTAAGTCGACCGTAAAGCGCAGCAGGCCAGGAATGGTGTTGCGCGAGGACTTGGCAATCGACAACTCGCCCACGGTGGTCAGCCCTTCGGGTGCGAAGTCCGCTGCCAACTGCTCGACCGCCTGGATCATCCGCGCCGCGCCATACAGGGCATCCTTGCGCAGGGGCATCGGTGTCGTACCCGCGTGGGCCGCCATGCCTTCGACCGTGACGTCCAGCCAGCGAATCGCTTGCCCGCCGCTGACGACACCTATGGCCTTGGCGTTGTCTTCAAGGATCGGACCTTGCTCAATATGCGCTTCGAAATAGGCATCCACCGGGCCACCTAAAGGGCGCTGGCCGGCGAAGCCCGTTCGCTGCAGTTCGTCGGCGACGCTGAGGCCATCGGCATCGCGGATAGCCAGCGCTTCGGCCAGCGCGAGGCTGCCCGTGAACACTGCCGAGCCAAACATGGCCGGCGTGAAGCGCGCGCCCTCCTCGTTCGTCCACACGGCAATTTCCAGCGGCTTGCGAGTGTGGATGTTCAGCTCGTTGAGGCGGCGCACCACTTCAAGCCCGGCCAGCACGCCATAGACACCGTCGAAACGACCGCCTTCGGGCTGAGTGTCGAGATGGCTGCCCATCATTACCGGTGCGGCATTCGGGTCACTACCTGGACGACGGGCGAACAGGTTGCCTATGGCATCCACCGTCAGCGTCAGGCCGGCTTCGCGGCACCAGTGGCTGAACAGTTCACGGCCCGCCTTGTCCTCGTCGCTGAGCGCCAGGCGGCAGCTACCGCCGCGGGCGGTGGCGCCGATTTCGGCCATGGCTATCAGGCTCGCCCACAGGCGTTCGCCATTGCTTTTCAACATGTGCGGGTACTCCAGAGTCGATCGGATCAGGCCAGTTCCAGGTGCTGGCTACGGGCGTACTGGCGCGCCAGGGCAAGCACGCAGACCAGCGAAAGGGTGGCGATCAAGGTGTAGAACACTGCCATCGGCCACCACTGGCCACTAAAGGTGTGGGCCAACCAGGTGCCGATCAGCGGGGTCAGGCCGCCGGCAAGGGCGCCGCAGATCTGGTAAGCCAGGGAAATGGCGGTGTAGCGCACGCGGGTTTCGAACATGCCGCTGACGTAGCCGGCGATCACCGCGTAGAAAGAGGCCATGCAGGCAGCGGCCAAGGCGATGCCTAGCACAATCAGGGGCCCGTGGCCCGAGCTCACCAGCACAAACATCGGGTAGGGCGAGGCGATCGCCAGCAGGGCGACCAGGGCCAGGAAGCGAGTTGCACCGATCTTCTCCGACAGCCAGGCCGCCAGGGGCTGCACACAGAACTGGATGATTGCCACGAAGAACAGGCATTCCAGAATCAACGAGCGCTCCAGGTGCAATTGCTGGGTGGTGTAACTGATCATGAAGGTATTGGTGAAGTAGACCCCGGCAATGCCCAGGGTATTGGCGCCGATACACAGCAACAGCGGGCGCCAGGCGGTGCGCAGCACCTCGAGGGCCGGAGCCTGCTCCTTGCACCTGGCCTTTTCTGCCTGCTCGCGGCTGGCCATGAACTCAGGCGACTCATTCACGCCCAAGCGAATAGCCAGCCCCACCAGTAGCAGCAGTGCGCTGGCCAGGAACGGCACGCGCCAGCCCCAGCTCATCAGCGCCTCTTCAGGCAGTCGGGTGACCGCACCAAACGCCAGCAGCGACAGGATAAGGCCCGCCGGGCTACCCAACTGGGCGAACGACGCGAAGAAGTTGCGGCGGCCCTTGGGCGCATGCTCGCCGGCCATCAGTACCGCCCCGCCCCACTCGCCGCCCACGGCAATCCCCTGGACGATGCGCAGCAGGATCAACAGCACCGGCGCGGCCGCGCCGATTTGTGCGTAAGTCGGCAGCAGACCGATGCAGACAGTGACGATGCCCATCATCAGCAGGGTGATGACCAACGACTTCTTGCGACCGATACGGTCGCCCACGTGACCGAAGATGATGCCGCCAAGCGGCCGGGCGAAGAAGCCCACGGCGAAGGTACCGAACGCGGCCATGGTGCTGAACAGGCTGTCGTCGGAGGGGAAGAACAAGGCACCGAAGACGAGCGCGGCGGCGGTGGCGTAGATGTAGAAATCGTACCACTCGATCATGGTGCCGATGAATGCGGCGGCGGCGGCACGACGCGGTTGAGCGGAAGCGGTCGGCTTCATGGGGGCTCCTTTGCTTGTTGTTCTGGCAGGAGTTGCAAGGGTCACGGGACGCTCTGCTGGCGCTTGGCCTGTTGACTCGATGGTGCCTTTTCAGCGGGACAACCCGCTTCCACAGCGTCTGCGCGATCACTGCAGGCGGGGATTCACCCGCGAAGAGGGCCAACGTCGATGCAACAGGTTTCGATGACTGCGATTTATCGGCCGGAGGCTATGATTAGTCAATTTTCTATTTATTATGCGCACTATTAGCCATGCTTATCATCGAGCCCTGCCATGCCTGACCGCTTGCTCAACGACCGCCTCGACTGGAACCTGCTGCGCACCTTCCGGGTCATCGGCCAGGAGCTGTCCATCAGCCGTGCCGCCGCCCGCCTGCACCTCACCCAGCCGGCAGTGAGTCAGGCGCTCAAACGCCTTGAAGAGCAGCTTGGCCGCCAGCTCATTGCCCGTCGCGGACCGCGCTTCGTATTGACAGAAATGGGCGAGCAGCTGTTCCAGCTGGCTGGCGAGGTGTACGGGCAGATGTCGCAGATCGGCGGCTTGCTGGAGCAACCGGCGGACGAGCTGGTGGGCAAAGTGCGCCTGCTGATGATCAGTCGCATCGTCAGCGAACGTTTCGATGACTTCCTGGCCAACTTCCATCGCCAGCACCCAAGGGTCGAGTTGGAAATCGACGTGATGCGCAGCTCCGATATCGTCGCCGCCCTGCAGGAGAAAACCGCTACAGCGGGCCTCAGCCTCAACCGGCGTGCACAGCCACGGCTGGAGCAGCGGCTGTTTCTACGCCAACGATATGCATTCTTCTGTGGCAAGCACCATGCCTTGTTCGGCCAGGCCGAAGGCGATTTACAGCGGGAGAACTTTGTCAGTTTCACCAGCGACCAAATTGGCGGCATGTTGTCGCCGCTGACCATTTTCCGCGACCAACAAGGGTTTGCCGGGCGCATCGTGGCGTCATCGCCAAGCCTTGAGGAAGTGCGCCGACTGGTGATTGCCGGGTTTGGCATCGGCTGCCTGCCCGAACATGTGGTGGCACCGGATGTTGACGCGGGCTTGCTTTGGAAGCTGTCGCCGCACGAAGGGATTGCCGATGTGGACATTCACCTGCTGTGGAACAGAGAGCAGCGATTCAGCCGGGCGGAGGAGATGTTTATCGAGGCGTTGCAGCGGGTCATCACCTGACGCGCTGAGCCGCTCGATAGACCGCTCAGCATTCGCGCTTGCCAACTGATTACCACTACCACAACGACACGCTCGTCGTTGACTTGGCGGCACACCACTTGCCCGAGGCCTTACGCCACAACTTGGATCCCATCTTGTGACGGAGTATGCTAGGCAATAGCTAAACGCCACTACCCAGGCAGGCTCAGTGCCTGCTTTCAAGGACGAGCCTTTGCCCAGCCACCCGACCCGCCACACCATCGCCCGCCAGTGGCAACTGCTCAAGTTGCTGCCCGGCCGCCACCCGGGAATGAGCTCCACCCAGTTGCAGGCTGCCCTGACAACCGTGGGCCATACCACCAGCAAACGCACCGTCGAGCGCGACCTGGTCGAGCTCGCCGCACTGTTCCCGCTTCAGTGCAACAGTAAAGGCATGCCTTATGGCTGGTACTGGCAACCGGGCTTGAGCCTGGGCGAAGCGCAGCAGCTGCAACCCGACGCACTTGCCCCCCCGACACACGTCGTACTGTATGCCTGGGTCGATGACGCGCTGGCCCGCCGCCTGGAGCAATCACCCCTGTCCGTCGATATGCAACTGACGCCCCAGGCTGGCGGCGGCGCCGCGCTGGTGGCCACCGTCGACGACAACCGCGCGCTGATGGGCTGGCTGCTGTCCCAGGCGGGGTCGATCCGCATCCAGGCGCCGCAGGCGCTGCGCGCGGCCATGATTGAACAATTGCGCCAGAGCCTGGCGCTGCATGAGGGCGAAGGCGGCTGCAAGCAATAGCGCCAACGGCGTCAGTAGGTTCCCGGATACGCCCCGCCATCGATCAGCAGGTTCTGCCCGGTGATGTACCCGGCATGCGCGCTGCACAGAAATGCGCAATACGCGCCAAACTCCGCGGCATCGCCAAAACGCGACGCCGGAATGGCCTTGCGCCGCGCCTGGGCAGTGACTTCCACATCACCACCCGCAGCCTTCAAGGTCTTTTGCAGGCGCGCCGTGTCGAACGCCCCAGGCAACAGGTTGTTGAGTGTCACATTGCAGCCCGCCAAACGCTGCTGCCGGGCCAGGCCGGCAATGAATCCGGTCAGGCCACTGCGGGCACCGTTGGATAAACCCAGCATGTCGATCGGTGCCTTCACCGCGCCGGAGGTGATATTCACCACCCGGCCAAAACCACGCTCGGCCATGCCATCTACCACCGCCTTGATCAGCTCGATGGGCGTGAGCATGTTGGCGTCCAGCGCCTTCAGCCAGTCATCACGCCCCCAATCACGGAAGTCCCCCGGTGGCGGGCCACCGGCGTTGTTGACCAGAATGTCGACCTGCGGGCAGGCCGCCAACAGCGCCTGACGCACCTTGGGATCGGCAACATCCCCTGCCACGGTATGGACCTCGATGCCCGGGCAGGCCCTGCGCAACTCGCTGGCGGTCTGCTCCAGGGTGGCTTGGGTACGGGCATTGATGACCAGGTTGACGCCTTCTTTGCCCAACGCTTCGGCGCAGCCTTTGCCAAGGCCTTGACTGGCCGCGCAGACGATGGCCCAGCGGCCGGTGATGCCTAGATCCATTGGTTTACTCCTTGATGCAATCAGGGTGACAGGGTGACTGACAGGCGCTGCCGGGGCAATCTAGAGGACAGGACAGGGCCACCGATAATGAAAAGAACTGATCCACCGATAACCGCCGCTTATCCCTGCCAGCGCTTCGGCAACGGACTGGAAATCAATGGGGACCGTCACACTTCACCCGCCGTCAGTTCCTCCACCAGCAATCGTGCCGCAGGCGATAACGGCGCCGCGACCCGGTGCACGATGCCGAACGGCTCGCTCAACGCCCGTAGCGGCACCGCCAGCGACACCAGCAACCCGCGCTGCTCGGCAAAGGCCGCCACTGCACGGGGAATGACTGCCACCAACGTCGGGTCATCTTCAAGCAGCATGAAGGTGGCGAAGGTGGAAAAGGTCTCCAGTGGGTACCGTGACACCTCCACCCCCGCCTCGCTCAACTCGCGTTCCAGCGCTTGGCGCATGGGCATGTTGGCCGGATAAACCACCCAGCGATAATGGCTCAGGTCGCTGATCTTGAGTGCCGCCGCCCCGGCCAGCGGATGCTGCGGATGCGCGACCACCGTCAACGGCTCCTGGGCCAGTTCGACAAAGCCATATTCCGCCGCGTTGCGGCCCAGCCCTGGCCGGCAGATGGCCAGGTCCAGGCGCCCTTCGTCCAGCTGGACGAGCAGGTTGGCGCTGGTATTCTCGGCGATTTCCACTGCCAGTTGCGGCTGTTTGCGGCGCAAGCGCCCGAGGGCGCTGACCAGTGTGGGCATAGCCCCCATGATACTGCCCACCGCCAGCCGCCCGCCCTGGCCTTGGACGATGCCCAACACCTCTTCGCGCAGATGCCCCAGGTCACTGTGGATCAGCCGCGCGTAGCGCACCACGCATCGGCCCACGTCGTTGGCAACCAGGCCGCTGGGCATTCGCTGGAACAACGGTACGCCCAGTATCTCCTCGACCTCACGCAGGGCCTTGGTGGCACCGGGCTGGGAAATGGCCATGGCTTCAGCTGCCTTGTGCAGCGAGCCACAGCGGTCCAGCTCGATCAGCAAGCGCAACTGGCGCAGGCGCAGGCGAGAAAAAATGGAATCCAGAGAAGGGATCATCAGGCAGGCTCGGCAGGGGTTTCGTCATGCCGAGCACTATAGAGGGTCGTCTGCGGGGGCGTATTGAGTTTTCCGCAAATGACCCTCGATCGCAGAACGAATGCACGGATTTTTCTGCAGGCTGTTTTACCGCGGGTCACGACGTGCCAGGCAGGCATAGGCCAAGGCCAGTACACTGGCCGCCAGTATGCCAAGCAGTATCATCAGCTCACGGCTGTAACGGGCTACCATGGCCGGAAAACCGATGACCTCGCGATACACCTGCACATGGGCCTCACCGTCGGCGTGGCTGATACTGACCCCGCCATGGCGGATCTGCGAGTAGTCGGCATCGAAATACACCCACACCTTGCAGGTGCCACCTGGCTCGATGGCCGGGATATCAACCTGGGCGATGGCGGTTTCCAGCAGCGTGTCGTTGCCGGCAGCATCGCGCACCTGCACCAGGCCCTTGGCTGGCAGGCGGATTTTCACCTGCCGGACCTGCGCATCACCACTGTTGTGCAGTTCAATCAGCAGGCCGGTACGGTGGTCGACCAGCCCTGCCTCGAAAGGCTTGGCGAACAGCTGGGCATAAGGGGCCTGCGCCATTTCGATGAGCCGCTCGACCTGATCATGGCCCAGCTGGCCTTGAACGATACCGTTGATTCGCCCCTGCAACTGCTCGTACTTGAGCTGCTCGCTGGCCTTGCTGATCCGCTCGCTGAACTGGCTGGGATAAGTGAGGTAGGCATAGGTCAGTGACGCCTCAAGGCGCGGATTGCCCCTGAGCAACGCGTAGGCGGCCAACAGGACCATCAGGCCGATCAGCACGGCGACGAGAAGCTTCCCCACCTTGTCCCAGCTCAATGCATGCTTCCTTCTGTCGTGTTACAGACGATTAAAACCGCCCAAGGGTGCCAAGTTCGCGCCCCCCAGGCAAGCCTGGCTAGGCTTCGCCCCCGCCTTCGCGCGCCTGACGCATCTGCAGCAACTGGCCGTCGATCAGTGACTTGGCCATCCCCGCCAGGTAGTACGTGGCCTTCATCATCACCTGGCGGTCGTCAGGCCTGTCGATGGCCTTGCGGGTGATTTCGGTGATGCAGCCCATGATGCCCGAAGCTTCCATCAGTGCGGTGCGTATTGGCAGTTGCGGTTTCATTTGCACCAGTTCGGCATCGCTGTTGCCAAAGCGGCTCGCGGCTTGCACGACATAGGGCTTGCTGCTGTTTTTCGGCTTTTCGCTGTCCATGTCCATTCCTCAAGGTTAGGTGCTAGCCGAGGCTAGGCCGCTGCCTACCCCATTACAATGACAAAGGGGTGGAAAGGGTCACTTTAGGAAATGGACTACAAGAACCCTGCACAGGTAGCGCCGAGCCACCGCTCAGCCCCCCTTGACCCGCCCCCGACAGTGGCGGACGATCAACCTCCCCCACACAAGGACGAACACCATGCTGCGGATACTGGGAAGAGCCTCTTCCATCAATGTGCGAAAAGTCCTGTGGGCCTGCGCCGAATTCGAGATCGCGTTCGAGCGCGAAGACTGGGGTTCTGGCTTCAAGGCCACTGACAGCACCGAGTTCCTCGCGCTGAACCCCAACGCCATGATTCCGGTGATCCAGGACGGCGACTTCACCTTGTGGGAATCCAATAGCATCATCCGTTACCTGGCCAGCCGCTACGGCGCCACCGCGTTCTATCCCGGCGAAGCCCAGGCGCGAGCGCGGATCGACCAGTGGATCGACTGGCAGGCCTCGGACCTGAACCGCTCGTGGAGCTACGCGTTCATGTCGCTGGTCAGGCATTCGCCCGCTCACCAGGACCCGCAAGCACTGGCTGCCGGTTGTGCCGAGTGGTCACGCTACATGCGCATCCTCGACCGCCAGCTGGCCAGCACCGGTGCCTATGTGGCCGGCAGCCAGTTCACCCTGGCCGACATCCCGATCGGCCTGTCGGTCAACCGCTGGTTCGAAACGCCGTTCGAGCACCCGCACCTGCCTGCTGTGCGCGATTACTACGAGCGCCTGAGCGAGCGCCCTGCCTATCACTTGCATGGCCGAAACGGTACGCCGTAATACCGGCAAGGACGTGAATCGAGGGGCGCAAAGCGCCCCAAGGTTCCGGCCTGCTACAGCGCAACCTGCCCCCCTGCTACCACCCCTCGCCCACGCCAGGCAAACAGCAGCACCAGTACCAACCCCAGCGTCGCCATCGCAGCCCCCGCCAAGGAAATCGCCGGGTAGCCCAGCCCCGCATTGATCACTGCGCCGCCCAGCGCCGCACCGATCGCATTGCCCAGGTTGAACGCGCCAATGTTCACCGCCGAGGCCAGGTTGGGTGCATCCTTGGCCGCCTCCATGACCCGCATTTGCAGCGGCGGCACCAGGGCAAAGCTGGCCGCACCCCAGACCAGGATCGCCAGGGCGGTCGGCAGCGGCCAGTCCAGTACCAGCGGAAACACCAGCAGCACGGCAATCAGCCCAGCCAGTGACAGGATCAGGGTGCGATCGATCGAGCGGTCCGCCGCCTTGCCGCCCCACACGTTGCCCAAGGTCAGGCCGACACCAAACAGCACCAGCATGGCCGTCACGAAGGGGGTGGACGCCGCCGCTTCATGCTGCAGGATCGGCGCAATGTAGGTGAACACCGTGAACATGGCGCTGGAACCCACCACGGTCAGCAACAAGGCCGCCAGTACCGGCCTGCGGCCCAGCACACGGATCTCGGCCATGGCACCCTCGCCCTTGGGCGAGGCAACATTGGGCAGTGCGTACCAGAGTGTGGTCATCGCCACCAGGCCAAGCCCGGCAATACCCCAGAACGCCGTGCGCCAACCCAGCATTTCACCCAACCAGGTCGCCAACGGCACGCCGCCGATGGTGGCCAGGGTCAAACCCATGAACATTGCAGCCACGGCCCCGGCGCGCTTCGCGGGCGGCACCACACTGGCCGCGACGATCGAGCCGATGCCGAAGAAGGCGCCGTGGTTGAGTGAAGTGACCACGCGGGCGACCAGCAGGCTGGCGTAGTCGCTGGCCACGGCCGACATCAGGTTGCCCAAGGTGAATATGGCCATCAGCCCGATCAACAGGTAACGGCGCGGGATCTTCACCGTGGCCAGGGTCATCAGCGGCGCGCCGATCAGCACGCCAATGGCATAGGCACTGACCAGCAGCCCGGCAGCAGGAATGGAAACGCCAAGGTCGGTAGCGATACTGGGCAACATGCCCATGGGGGCGAACTCTGTAACGCCGATGCCGAAGGCACCGATGGCGAGTGCGACAAGCGGTGGATTGATACGCATGGCAAGCTCCTTATCTATGCCGCAAATGCTACGATCCGTTTAAAATGCGCACTAGACTGCAATTTTGCGAACCACCTTTGCTTGAGAGGCACAAATGGACTTCAGTGGCAGATCCGGCGAGATGGAGATTTTTGCCAAGGTGGCGCAAGCGGGCAGCCTGTCTGCCGCCGCCCGGGCGCTAGGCCTGACGCCCTCGGCGGTCAGCCGCATTCTCGCCCGCACCGAACAGCGCCTGGGTACCCGCCTGCTACTGCGCACGACCCGGGCGCTCACCCTCACCCCCGAGGGAGAGGCCTACCTGCGCGGCGCACGGCGGGTGCTGGCGGACATGCTCGAAGTGGAAGAAGCCATCACTGACCAAGGCGTGCCACGCGGGCGATTGCGGGTCAGCGCTGCGCTGGGCCATGCCCGGTTGACCGTAGTGCCGCTGCTGGCGGCCTTCAGCGCACGCTACCCGCAAGTGCTGGTTGACCTGACCCTCAGCGACGAGGTGGCCGACATTCTCGGCGGCCAGGCCGACGTGGCGCTGCGCTTCGGTCACCTGCCGGACAGCTCGTTGAGCGCTCGCGCCATTGGCGAGACCGGCCAGGTAGTGGTGGCCTCGCCAGAATACCTGCAACGCCACGGTACCCCGCTTGAACCTGAAGACCTGGCCCGGCACAACTGCCTGCGCTTCAACTTCCGCCGCGCGATGCCCGACTGGCCGTTTCACCGCGACGGGCATACGTTCTCACTGAAGGTTAAAGGGAATATCGAATGCAGCAGTGGCGAGGCGCTGGCGCAGCTGGCCAGGCTGGGCGCCGGCGTGGCGCGTATCGGCACCTTTACCGTGGCCGATGACCTGGCCAACGGGCAACTGGTGCCGTTGCTGGAGGCTTACAACCCTGGGGATCGGGAACCGATTCATGCGGTGTTCGTCGGCGGCCCGGCCATGCCGGCACGGGTGCGGGTGTTTGTGGATTTTCTGGTGGAACAGCTATCTGGCGGTCTGTAGGGCCGGCCTCATGTCGCGACAGGGCCGCCCACGCGCGCCCTGATCAGTCTCATCACGCTTGCATGCCGGCCAGGATAAAGCCCATGAACCGCCGCACATCCGCCCGGTGTGCCGCCATGTCCAGCGGCTCGCGGCTGCAAAGGCGCAGCAACTGAAGGTGCCCGTAATCGTTGATCAGGAACGCCGCATAGCCCACGTCCAGCCCAGCCGCCAGCCTGCCGCTGTCGCACAAGTCCTGTAGCAGGCATTTCAACTCGTTGACCAACGCGTCGTTGACGCGCCTGTAGGCATCCGGCACGCCCTGCTGCTCAGCCCCCAGCAACGGCAGCAACGGCGGCAATATCTCGCGCCAGAGCGGTGCAGGCAACACCTCGAATGCGTAATCGGTCAAGTGCGCTTCGTAGCAGCACAGGGCCTCCAGCGCATCGTCGAATTCCGGCAGGCGCCGCCGGGCTTCGGTCACCGCCCGGTGGTCGGCCTCGCGGAGCTTCTCCAGCAAAATTTCCTGCTTGCTGCCGAAATAGGCAAACACCGTGGGCACCGACACTGCGGCCAAGCGCGCGATCTGCTCCATGGTGGTGGTCTGGTAACCCTGCGTTTCAAACAGGCCTAGCGCCGTTCGGCTGATGGTTTCACGACGCATCGCCTTCTGCTGCTCGCGCAGTCCGCTCACATTCACACCTTTTTCGAATCGTACACGTCGGCGCACAGCATAACGCAAAGCTGCGTCGTAAAAATATTTTATTGACTAAAAGTTTTAATGAACTCAAAACTAATGCTCCATTCTGACCTGGGAGTTGCCATGTCCACCGCCGCAGACCTCATTATTCACAATGCCCGCATCTACACGGTCGACCCGCACAGGCCTTGGGCTGAGGCGGTGGCCATCTGCGGCGAACGCATCGTTTGCGTTGGCGACCACGGCAGCGTCATGGCATACGCCGGCCCTGCCACACGCCTGCTGGATGCCAGCGGCAAACTGGTGCTGCCGGGCTTCGTCGAGTCTCACTGGCATTTTTCCTCTACCGCCTTTGCCTTTCAGGCGCTGGTCAACCATACAGACCCGCAACAGGTGCTGGCCCTGCTCCAGGCCTACGTCGAGGCCAACCCCTGTGAAAAAGCCATTACCGGCATGGGCTGGATCCAGCCATTGATGCCTGGGCATATGTTGCGCCGCGAAGTACTGGATGCCATCTGTGCGGACAAGCCCGTGTGCCTGCTGTCCACCGACTATCACACCATGTGGGTCAACAGCTTCGCCCTGAACGCTGCCGGCATCGACCGCAACACCCCGCCACTAGAAGAGGGCGCCAGCTGGTTCGAAAAGGACCCGATCACCGGCGAGCCCACGGGCGTGATCATTGACTGCGCCGCCTATTCGCTACTGATGCAACGTCTGAGCGAAGCCGGCTACCTACCGACAGGCATCGACCTGTACCTGCGCTCGATCCCCTTTTGGCAAGAGAAACTGGTGGCGGCCGGGATTACCACGGTATTCGATGCCGGTTTCCTCGACCCCGCTGGCGACCAGTCGCTGCTGTATGAAACCCTGCAGCAACTGGAGCGTGAGGAGCGCCTGAAACTGCGGGTGGTCGGCAGCTACATCAACATGGGCACCGAGGACGATCCGGTCACGCGGCTGCAGGCCCTGCGCGAACGCTACGACTCGCCGCTGGTCAAGGCGCAGACCCTCAAGCTGATGCTGGACGGGACCGAGCTGAACCACACCGCGTTCCTGCTCGAGCCCTATTGCGACAAGCCACACAGCTGCGGATCGACGACCATGCCCGAGGAAGTGTTCGAGGGCCATGTGCGCAAGGCCGACGCCCTGGGTATCGACGTGATGGTGCATGCAGTGGGCGATGCCGCCGTGCGCATGGCGCTGGACGTGTTCGAGCGCACGTTCTCCAGCAATCCGCCCCGCGACCGTCGTCACGTCATCACTCACGCCTTTCTCACCCACCCCGACGACATCCCGCGCTTTCGCCGTATCGGCGTCATGGCCAACACCCAGTTGCAGTGGGGCGTGGTCGACGCCTACGCCGAGGCCATCCAGCAGACCTATGGCTACCCACGCTGGGCGTCGATGTATAAATTCCGCAGCTTCATCGACCAAGGTGTGACCGTGTCCATCGGCATGGACGGCCTGGTGTGCCAATGCCGATGCCAGCACAAGCCTGTGGAACACATCGAATCGGGCCACACCCGCCAGCTCAGTGGCGAACCCGATGCCCCTGTGATGCCCGATGCCGACGAGCGCCTGAGTATCCCGCAACTGATCGCCGCCTATACCCTCAACGGTGCCTACCAACTGGGCCTGGAACGGGAAATCGGTTCGATCACCGTTGGCAAGCGTGCCGACATCATCGTGCTGGAGCAGGACCTGTTCGAACTGGACCGCTACCAGATCGGCAATACCGAAGTAGCGCTGACCGTAATGAACGGCCGCATCACCCACGACGCAGGTACCCTGCCCCGCGCCTGACCCCGGACCCGACCATGCACAACAATAACAACACCCTGCTTCTGCGTGCTGCGCTGATCTACATCGCCGCCACGGCCTTGATCATCATTGGCGTACAACCCATCTTCATCGGCCTGCTGGCCGAGCGGTTGCATCTGGACCTGAGCCAACAGGGCTGGGTACTTTCCAGTGAAATGAGCGGAACACTGCTCGGTTGCCTGCTGCTATCGATACCAAGGCGTCATCCAAGTGGCCGTGGGCTGTACCTGGCGGCAGCCTTTGCAGCGCTGATGTTGAACCTCCTCAGCGCTGCGCTGGACACTTTGACGACCTTGATTCTGTGCCGTTTTGCCTGTGGTATCACTGCGGGCCTGCTGTATGCCGGGTCGATCAGCGGGCTTGGCCGGCTGCCGGGCCAGGATCGCTCGTACGGCCTGTCGCTGCTGATTCAAACCGCTGTCTTTGCCCTGTACGCGACGTGCCTGCCACAACTGGCAGAGCAGTTCGGTCACCGCACGGCGATTGCATCACTGGGTTTCTGGTTCGTGCTGATCGCTATGGCTGCGTTGTTCATTCCGGTACGGCTGCAGCGTGTAACACCCGTGCGCCTGGCGCAGCCAGGCGGCGGCTCCGCGATTATCGGGCGCTACGCCCTGCTGGGGATGCTGTGCCTGCAGTTGGCGATCTATTCGTTGTGGGGGTTTGTCGAACAGTTGGCGCGCGAACGTGGCATCGAGGCGGTGGATGTGGGCTGGGCGTTCGGGCTGGGAATACTGGGTGGCTTGCCTGGCGGCGCCCTGCCCAGCCTGCTGGGCGCACGGGTGAGCCGTGGCCCGATGATCGGCCTGGGCTCGCTGGTAGTGCTTGTGTCAATCACCCTGCTGGCGCGGTATACACATGATGCCGATCAGCTGTGCATGGCACTGTTTCTGATGAACTTCGGCTGGGTGCTGGCGCTAACCTACTACATGGGGGCAATTGCCACCAATGACCCACGCGGCACGTTGACACCCTGGGTCAGTGCGCTGCAACTGGGGGCCGCGGCGGCAGCGCCGGCGTTAGTGGCATTGCAGCAACAGAGTGCCGGGCGGGAAATGATCTTTGCCAGTGCAGGGACGGCGGTGGTGTTGGGGTGCGTGCTGAAGGGCGTGGCCGGCGTGGTTCATCGGCGGGCAGTTCGTGAAGCTGCCTGATGGAGCGCATGAGCCGGTGATGGTGTGCAACGACTGCAGCCCGATCTGACACCGATACCGCCCGTTAGGTTATCTTCGACGCTTCACTGTACCGACCGGGCCAGACCAACATGCGTATTGTCATTCCCGACGACTACCAGGATGTAATCCGTACGCTCGATTGCTTCGGCAAGCTGAGCGGGCATGCTGTCAGCGTCCTTCATGAGCACCCGCCTGCCACGCTGGAACAACTTGCAGCACGTTTTGCCGATGCCGACGCCTTGGTCCTCACCCGCGAACGCACACGCATCGAAGCCGCCTTGCTCGACCGTCTGCCCAACCTCAAGCTGATCAGCCAGACCGGCAAGGTGTCCAGCCACCTCGACCTGGCTGCCTGCACAGAGCGCGGCATTGCCGTGACCGAGGGGCGCGGATCGCCGGTAGCGCCTGCCGAACTGGCCTGGGCGCTGATCCTCAATGCACGCCGGCAACTGCTGCCGGCCATTGATGCCTTCCGCCAAGGCCAATGGCAGGTCAACCTGGGCCAGGCGCTGGCCGGGCAGACGCTGGGCATCTGGGGCTATGGCAAGATCGGCCAGCGCCTGGCGCGTTATGCGCAGGCCTTCGACATGCCCGTGCTGGTGTGGGGCAGCGACAGCAGCCGCGCCGCAGCCAAAGCCCATGGCCACGCTGCTGCCGCCTCGCGTGAGGCGTTTTTTGCCGAGGCGGATATTGTCAGCCTGAACCTGCGCCTTTCGGACCTGACACGCCATGGGGTGACCTTCGACGACCTGTCCCACATGAAGCCCGACGCCTTGCTGGTGAACGTCAGCCGCGCAGAACTGATTGCACCAGGCGCATTATTGCAGGCATTGGATGCCGGGCGGCCGGGCTACGCGGCGGTGGATGTTTATGAGGAGGAGCCGTTACTCGACCCGGCACATCCACTGCTGCGCCACCCACGTGTACTCAGCACGCCCCACCTGGGGTATGTGGAGAAGAACGGCTACGAGCTGTACTTCGGTGACGCCTTCGACAATGTGCTGGCGTTTTTCGACGGGGTGCCGAAGAACGTCGCCAACCCGCAAGCTTTGACCCTTCAACGCCTGAACCCGGCGCCGCCTTGAAGTTGCACTAACCGAGCAAGTGCAGCCCCAGCGTAAACACAGCCACGGCCAAGGCAACCAACGACACGGCATGACGCTCCAGATACGCGGGCCAACTGGCTGCTGACTGCGACATGCATTCACATTGGTGCTCAGCCAGGCGGGTCAAGCGTGCCTCCACACTGTCCAGGCGGTCTGCTTGGGTGCTCGCTGCCAGCGCGAGCTTCTTCAGCGCCGTGGTCACCGTGATGGACAGCCCCTCCCGAGCCTGATTGCTGGCGGCCAGTTGCTGCTGGCACTGCTCAAGGTGCTTGCGAATCGCCCCTTCCTTCTGCACGCGAGCCAGGGTAGTTGCCACGAGCTTTTTGTTCAGCATCTCGATACTGGCCAGCAGTGCTTCGTGCTCGATGGCCTGCGGGGTCGACGCGTCTGCCTCAAGGTGGCTTTCGTGCATCGTCTTCCCATTCGCCTCGGCAAGCGGAGTCAGGGTGCCGTGTTCATGTAGCTGGTTCATCAATCACTGTCCGGATACTGCGGTAAGGGGCGAGAAGCTATCAAAATGACATCGCTGGATCCACTGATGAGTCGTGCAATTGACGGCTTTCGTCAGAGCGTGCGCGTACACTTGCCTTCAAGCCACTCGCAGGAGCCGCTGCATGCCCTACCCTATTGAAGAAAAACTGGTCATCGGCGTTGCCTCGAGTGCGCTGTTCGACCTCTCCGTTTCTGATGACATCTACCAGACACAAGGTGTCGAGGCTTACCGCCAACACCAGGAACAGAACCTGGACGAGCCCTTCCCCAAAGGGGTGGCGCTCCCGTTCATTCGCCGCTTCCTGAGTATCAACAAGGCGTTCCCCGACCAGTTGCCGGTGGAGGTGGTGCTGCTCTCGCGCAACTCGCCGGAAACCGGCCTGCGGGTGTTCCGCTCCATCAGCCACTATCAGCTGGACATCACCCGCGCGGCATTCATGTCGGGCCGCTCGCCCTACGAATACATCCCGGCGTTCAATGCCTCGCTGTTTCTCAGCGCCAACGAGGAAGATGTGCAAAAGGCCATCGACGCCAACTACCCTGCCGGGCGTGTACTGCCTACGCGCATCTACGATGATGAAATCGACACTGAGCTGCGGGTGGCCTTCGACTTCGATGGCGTGATTGCCGACGACGAGGCAGAGAGTGTTTACAAGCGCAACGACAACCTGGACGACTTTCAGGAACACGAGCGCATGCACAAGGGCACCCCGCATTCGCCGGGGCCACTGGCAGACCTTTACCGCAAGCTTTCGCGGATACGCATGCTGGAGGACCGCAAGCTGGCCGAGGACCCGACGTACCAGCGGATTCTGCGCATTGCCATCGTCACGGCGCGCAACGCGCCTTCGCATGAGCGGGTGGTGACAACCTTGAAGGATTGGGGTGTATCCCCGGATGAGTGCTTTTTTCTAGGCGGTATGGATAAACCCAGGGTGTTGTCGATATTGAAGCCGCATGTGTTTTTCGACGACCAGCGCACGCACCTGCAATCGCCAGCGGGGAACCTGCCGATGGTGCATGTACCGTTTGGGGTGGCGAACAGAGTGCGCTCGCCTCAGGAACCCGACGTGAAGCAGGATCAACTGCCGATCAGCGAATTGTCACGCGAGCCATAAACCGCCAGAGCGTCGCCCTTGACCCACGCCCGCTCGCCGCCGCATGCTCGAACGCTTCCACCCACGCTCAAGGAACGATTGCATGAAGCTGGAAACGCTTGCCATCCATGCGGGCTTCAGCCCCGACCCGACCACCAAGGCGGTGGCCGTACCGATCTACCAGACCACCTCCTTCGCCTTCGACGACACCCAGCACGGCGCCGACCTGTTTGACCTGAAGGTTGCCGGCAACATCTACTCACGCATCATGAACCCCACCAACGACGTGCTCGAGCAGCGCATGGCCGCCCTGGAAGGCGGGGTTGGCGCGCTGGCCGTAGCCTCGGGCATGGCGGCTATCACCTACGCCATCCAGACCGTCGCCGAAGCCGGCGACAATATCGTCTCGGTGGCCAAGCTGTACGGCGGCACCTACAACCTGCTGGCGCACACACTGCCACGCATGGGAATCCACACCCGCTTCGCGGCCCATGACGATATCGCCGCCCTCGAAGCGCTGATTGATGCGCGTACCAAAGCGGTATTCTGCGAGTCCATCGGCAACCCCGCCGGCAATATCGTCGATATCGCTGCGCTGGCCGAGGCCGCCCACCGCCACGGGGTGCCGCTGATCGTCGACAACACCGTGGCCACCCCGGTGCTGTGCCGGCCGTTCGAGCACGGTGCCGACATCGTCGTGCACTCGCTGACCAAGTACATCGGCGGTCACGGCACCAGCATCGGCGGCATCGTCATTGACTCCGGCAAATTCCCCTGGGCCGAAAACAAGGAACGCTTCGCCCTGCTCAACACCCCCGACCCGTCCTACCACGGCGTCACCTACACCGAAGCTTTCGGGCCTGCCGCCTTCATCGGCCGCTGCCGTGTGGTGCCCTTGCGCAACACCGGCGCCGCGCTGTCGCCGTTCAACGCCTTCCTGATCCTGCAAGGCCTGGAAACCCTGGCCCTGCGCATGGAGCGCCATACCGAGAACGCGCTAAAGGTCGCCCATTACCTGCAAGCCCACGAGCAAGTGGCCTGGGTGAAGTTCGCCGGGCTGCCCGACCACCCCGAACATGAACTGGCCCAGCGCTACACCGGTGGCAAGCCGGCATCGATCCTGTCGTTCGGTATCAAGGGTGGCCAGGCGGCTGGCGCGCGCTTCATCGACGCGTTGCAGTTGGTGGTACGCCTGGTGAACATCGGCGACGCCAAGTCACTGGCCTGCCACCCCGCTTCTACTACCCACCGTCAGCTCAACGACGAGGAGCTGGAGAAGGCCGGCGTGCCACGGGACATGGTGCGCCTGTCGATCGGCATCGAACACAGTGACGACATCATCGCCGACCTGGCCCAGGCCTTGGAGGCCAGCCGCGGCTGATGCCTCCGCGCCCTACCCAATGTCGAAGGCGGGCGCACCTTCATCAAGCCTGGATGCACCCGCAATGACCCTGTTTTACCTGAAACTCATCGTCACACCCCTGCTGATGTGGGCCATCTCCCTCGCCTCCCGGCGCTGGGGCGGCCTGCTAGGCGGATTGCTGTCCGGCCTGCCGATCACCTCGGCGCTGGTGATGACCTTCCTGTGCCTGGAACAAGGCACGGCCTTTGCCCTGGGCGCACTGCCCGGCGCACTGGGCGGCCTGGCGGCGGTGCAGGCCACCTACACCGTCTACCTGCTGGCCACGCGCGCACTCGGCATCGCCGTGACCGTGCTGCTGGCATTGCTGTTCTATGGCCTGGCCGCCTATGCCTTTACCCACTGGGGCAGCCTGTACCTGTCGATTGCGGTAGCGTTTGTGCTGATCGGCGTGCTGATCCGCGCCAGCGGCCGCGAGCCCAAACCTGATACCTTGGCCCGCCCCCGGCACCGGTACTGGGAAGTCCCGTTGCGCATGGTGTCTGCCACTTCCCTGCTGATGATCACCACCAGCCTGGCCAGCTGGCTAGGCCCGGCGACCAGCGGGATGCTGGCGCCCATTCCGGTGATTGCCTGGCCGCTGGTGGTGTTCGCCCATGTGCAGGGCGGGCGAGCCGGGATGGCTGCGATGGTGCGGGGGAATGCGATCGGCGCGGTGGG